>NZ_JBSQOT010000006.1:0-70322 GCF_055117995.1 Deferrivibrio sp.
TTTGGCAAAATTGTCGGCAAAGTTATTCATCTCATCAACACTTTCAAATGTTTCTAAGATAAAATTAGCTTCTTTCATAAACTCTGCATCCACCATATCTCCAAACAAAAATAATTTTTGTAAATAAGCAGGTTTCATCAGTCTTGGCAATCTTTGTGTCCCTCCAAAACCTGTAATTATTCCAAGCTTTGCTCCCGGATGAGCAAATTTACTCTTTTTAGTAGCAAGCCTAAAATCGCAGCTTGCAGCAAAATCAACCCCGCCACCCATACAAAATCCGTCAATCTCCCCAATTATTACCTGAGGGATACTGTCCATAAGTTTAAAAAGGGAGTTGCCAAGTATAGAAAACTTCTTTGCAGTAAATCCGCTGTATTTAATCATTTGTCTGATATCTGCACCTACGGCAAATGAGCCGCCGTGCCCTTTGACCCTTATCACCTTCGCCTGCGATATAGAAATCTCCTTAAAAGTCTCCCTTAATTTGATTATTGTTGGGATATTTAAAATATTAAATTTATCGTCCGGGAAAAGCTCTATTACGGCTATTTCTTGGTTAATTGTAAATTTTATCATTTTGACTCCATATTTTTATTTATTATCCACTTACCTTTTTTTGTACTTCCCTCTCTTGCGATGATATCTTTTTTCTTTAATATGCTCATATAATTTTTTGTAGTTCTTGTACTTTTATTTATAATTTTACTGATTGCATCAACAGTGATGTAGGGATTCTTTGTGATTATTTCAATCAATTTTGTCACAATTTCTGGTGCAATTTCTGGTGCAATTTCTGGTGCAATTTCTGGTGCAACATAATCTTTAGTGTTAAATATTGTTACCTTGAAAAAGTTGTTAGTGCTTTCAAAAATTGGCTCAGGTAAAAAGGCCTTATTAAATGCATCTATGACTCTTTTTATTCCTGATCCATATTTCTCAATTAAGCCTGCTTCTTTAAATAGAGTGGCAATTAACTTATTTCTTGGAGTTGAGATAAAATTCCCCGACTTTAGATGTTCAATGGTTAATCCTTCCGGCAACCCGCCCGGATTTATAAACTCTATTTTATTGTTAAAAATTTTTATGATTGAGTCGTAGCTACTTTTGTAGTCCCTATGTACAATCATATTTATAACTATCTCTCTTATAGCTTCCATAGGGTAATCCCACTTTTCTTCTCGTTGCGGTTTTCCCGTAAAGATAAGGGCTTTATTTATATGTTTGGAAATAAAATTTATTATTAGTTCGACCTCAGAGAATAAATCTTCCCTAATGGTTACATCATCTTTGATACTAATATCATCTATAAATCTCCCCATTTCAATTGTGGACATTATTGGATTGTCTTTAGTAAATAGTAGATACGCACCAAATGTGATTTTATTATCTCTGATTGCTTGAAGTTTTGTCAAAACAGTCAATGGATCATCTGTTATAGGAAAAGCTCTTTTTTGGTTAGCCATTGAAATAAAACGGTTTATTTTTTCAAATGAAATGTCTTCAATAGTATGCATAGAGTCTTGAAAAAAATCCCAACTTGAGTTTATGGTTTTTAAATGTTCATCGGAAATTTCAGTTGGTGACATTTGATGGTTTGAATTGTTTATCCTTTTAAAGTATCTTCCTTTATAACTTATAGGTTTGATAGGTTGCTCAGTTACATGTATCACTGCTATCGATTTTCCTTTTACCTCTACTTGTTCGATTTCAGGTATGACAGAGGGAGATGTTGATGTTTTAATTTGGTTAATCCAACTTTGGAATGTTTCATCATTTATTTTTAAGCCTTTCAATATGCCATTGTCTGTAACACCAACAATAAGCTTACCCCCTTTTGCATTAGCAAAGGCACAAACTGACTCAATAGCTTCTTTATCAAAAGAAGCTTTAAACTCTACAACTTCAGATTCCCCCTGACTTATTAGTTTATTAAGTTTTTCTATATCCATATTTATAGACTATTTTATCTCCTCAAAATCTTCCCACCTGTCTTTAAACTGTGGTGCTCTTTTTTGAAGAAAGGCGCTCATCCCTTCAATTTTGTCATTGCTGGCAAAGGCTACGGTAAAGGCGTTTTGCTCTATGAGGAGGGCTTGGTTAAAATCCGTTTCAAGTCCGTTATTGATTGTCTCTTTAGCAAGGCCTATTGCAAAGAGGCTTTTTGATTCGAACTTTTCGAGAATTAAATTTAAATTTAACTCCAATTCGTTTTTATCTTTGTAGGTGCTTAAAAATATGCCATACCTTTTAAGAAAGTCCGCATCGACTTTTTCTCCGGTAAAAACCAAGTATTTAGCAAGTGTTTCGTGAGATTTTTTGGCAATTATCTGACTGCCGCCAAACCCCGGGATAAGTCCGAAATTTACCTCGTCAAATCCAAATCTTGCATCGCTTGTGGCAAGAATCAAATCGCAGGCAAGTACAATCTCAAAGCTACCGCCTAAAGTGTCGCCGCATACACAAGCAATTACAGGTTTTTTAATCTCTCGTATCTTTTTTATGATATTTTGGCCTAATTTAGCATAAATTTTTGATTCAGCTTCATTAAACTTGACAAGCTCATCGATAGGCGCACCTTTTGAAAAATACTCAAGCTCGCTTTTTATGACTATGACATCAATGTTTTTGTCTTTTTCCCCTTTTTCAAGTGCGGAGTAAATATTGTTTAGCATACTGACAGTTAGTCTGTTTTCATTGGATTTACTGTTGAGTGATATAAAAAATGCCCTTTTTGAAATTTCAGATTTGATCATCTCTCCCTCTCTAAATTGTGTGCTATAAATTACCCAAACTCACATTTTTATTTATTGCTTATAGTAAAAAATATTGATATTTACAAGAAAATTAAACTTGGAGCGTGCCATGGCAAAGGTCAATCACAGGTCGATGCGACTTTTTGAAGACAGATTAACTGATAGACAGCAAAAATTTATAGATGAATTTTCAATACTTTACGGCAAAAAGTTTGAGTCTTCCAAAAAATGGATTGAGGAGAAAAGATTTGTTTATTGCGACTGGATGAATGCTCTGACTTTTAAAAAAAGTATCAAAGAGCTTATATTCCCCATATTTTCAAAGAGCTCAAAAGGAGCGCATTTTGAGGATATTGACGGAAATATTTTGACAGATATCGCTATGGGGTATGGTGTCAATTTTTGGGGGCACAATCCTGATTTTGTAAAAGAAGCTATTTCAGAAAGACTTGAGCTTGGGCTTGAGCTTGGTCCTCAGCTTAAATTGTCTGCTGAGGTGGCTGAGCTTATTTCTGAGCTGACAGGAGTAGAGCGGGTAGCTTTTTGCAACTCAGGGACTGAGGCAGTTATGACGGCAATCCGAATTGCAAGGGGGAAGACCGGCAAAGATAAAATTGTCATCTTTAAAGGCTCATACCACGGGACATTTGACGGGGTGCTCGGTGTAGGAAGTTGTGAAAATGTTGAGCCGATTTCTATTGGGACACCGGATAACTTTGTAAGAGATTTGTATGTTTTGGATTATGGGGCTACAGAGTCATTAGAATTTATAAAGGAAAATGCGAAAGAGATTGCAGCAGTAATGGTTGAGCCTGTCCAAAGCAGAAACCCGGCACTGAGGCCGAAAGAATTTTTGCAAAATTTAAGAGAGATTACCTTAAATACAGGGGTAGCACTGATTTTTGATGAAACGATAACGGGATTTAGAATACACCCGGGAGGTGCTCAAAAGTATTTTGATGTGATTGCAGACTTGGTTATCTATGGCAAGGCGTTAGGTGGTGGAATGCCGATAAGTGCCGTTGCGGGCAAAGATGAATATATGCAGCTTTTGGATGGCGGAATGTGGCAATTTGGAGATGACAGTATGCCGCATGATAACGTGATATTTCACGCCGGGACTTATTACAAACATCCTTTGTCAATTGCTGCTGCAAAAGCATCGTTGACTGAGATAAAAAAGAGAAGAAATACAGTATATGATGAGATGCGAAACAACATGACCTATCTTGCTGATTCGTTAAACAGCTATTTTAAAGATGAAAATATCCCTCTCAGGCTTGATTATTGCGAAACAATGTTTAGATTTTTCGGGCTTGGGCGATATGACTTGACTCTTGAGCCTTTGGAGCTGGATTTGCTGTTTAAAATTTTGATTTATAACAATATCTACACATGGGAGAAAAGGACATGCTTTATTTCAGATGCCCACACAAAAGAGGATATTGATAAGATAATTGCTTCATTCAAAAAGTCTGTAGAAACCTTAAGAAATGGTGGTTTTGAATTTATAATCGATTGATGAAAAAATATTTTTAAAGTTTAAAAAAAGTGTTGACTTTTTTGTTAGTCTTTTCTAACTTCTCTCAGTGGTTGTTGTAAAAAAGGAGAGGTTATGACAGGCAATAATAAATATAAGGTTTTATTGGTAGGAAATCCCAATGTAGGGAAAAGTCTTTTATTTTACCATATTACAGGCAAATACGCTTCCGTTTCCAATTACCCTGGCACAACGGTTGCAATCACAAAGGGGGTGGCAAAAATTGGTAGCCACCATGAGCTTGAAGTAATAGATACGCCTGGTTTTTACAATATGATTACTATTACTGAAGAGGAAGCTGTTACCAAAAGGATAATTTTTGAAGAAAAACCTGATGTCATACTTCATGTAATCGATGCAAAAAATATTGAGAGAATGCTCCCTTTGACATTGCAGCTTTTGGAGGCAAATTTGCCTGTAATACTTGTGCTCAATATGTATGATGAGCTTAAAAGAAGGGGGCTTGAGATAGAACTTTCCCATCTTGAGCATGACCTTGGAATCCCTGTTGTGTGTACAATTGCCACGAAGAAATATGGCATTGATAATCTGATTTCAAGAATAATAAGTGTAGCTGAAAAAAGATACAAGTTTCAGCCGATTAAAATAGGTTATTCTACGCTTGTAGAAGATGCAATTACAAGGGTAGTAGAGTTAATTAAGAATGAGTATCCGATAAGCAAAAGGTCGCTTGCTACACTACTTTTACAGGGGGACGTTGAGGCCTACAAACTTATTGATAAAGAAGAAGCTGTTGATGAAATCTCGAAGTTTGCAGGTGGTTTTGTAAAAAATGATATCAGTCTTAAGATTGCATATGACAGACACAGGATGGCTGTGGATATTATCGGTGAAAATATTTATGAAAATGAGAAAAAAAAGGTGTCTGGAATAAAGAATCTGCTTGATAAACTTACTCTTCATCCAATCTTCGGATTTATAGCGGTGTTTATAATTTTGTATTTTGGTTTTTACAAATTTGTCGGAGGATTTGGTGCGGGGACACTTGTGGACCTTATTGAAACAAACCTCTTTGAGGAGATTATAAACCCCTATGTAAACAGTTTCTTTTCAAAAATACTGGGAGACAGCATATTTTTTAGTCTTTTTGCGGGGGACTATGGGATTATTACATTGGGTGTAAGATATGCCTTTGCAATAGTGTTGCCGGTAGTCTCAACTTTTTTCCTTATGTTTTCAGTTATTGAAGATTCTGGTTTTTTGGTGAGAATTTCAATGTTGCTTGATAAAATACTCAAAAAAATAGGGCTCAGTGGTAGGTCTGTTATTCCACTTATTTTGGGCCTTGGCTGCGGGACAATGGCAACCGTAGTTACCAGGACTCTTGAAACAAAAAGGGAAAGATATCTTGTTACATTTTTACTGGCGCTAACAATTCCATGCTCGGCACAGCTTGGTGTAATTTTGGGGCTTCTTGGTGGCAGTTTTTCGATGTTGATGATATGGTTTGTGTCCATACTTGTTATTTTCCTGATTTCAGGATTTGTGCTTAACAAATATACAAAAGGGGAGCAGGCTACCTTTTTTATGGAAATCCCACCCATAAGGATGCCAAAACTTGGCAACGTGATGGTAAAAACATTTTCAAGACTAAAATGGTATGCCTTTGAAATTATCCCGATATTTATTTATGCAAGTGCGCTTATATGGATAGGAAAAATTACCAAAATTTTTGACTTTTTGACGTATATATTGACATTCCCAGCAAAATGGGCGGGACTTCCGGATAAAATGGGGGAAATTTTTCTTTACGGCTTTTTCAGGAGAGATTTTGGTGCAGCAGGACTTTATGATATACAGGATATTATGACCAACAAACAGCTTGTGGTAGCATCAGTGGTTTTGACACTTTTTGTCCCCTGTATTGCACAGTTTGCGGTGATGATTAAGGAAAGAGGGCTTAAAACCTCAATTTTTATATTCCTGTCCGTAATACCTTTTGCGTTTATTTTTGGAATGATATTAAACAGTATTCTTGGAATTTGGGGGTATTGATGAATCTTATTGAAGCAAAACTCAACGAGACATATATTGTGGAAAGTATAGATTCAAAGGACGATAATGCTATGAAAAAGCTTCTGTCTATGGGTATTTTGCCAGGGACCGAGTTAAAAGTTTTACAGAAAAAACCTACAATTGTTTTTGAGGTTTATCACAGCAGATTTGCAATAGACAATAGTTTAGGAGAGAAGGTATATGTCACAAAAAATCACCCACAGGGGTAAAGTTGTAAAGAAGGTAGACAAAAATAAATATCTGGTAGAAGTTTTACCTATGTCGGCCTGCTCATCATGCTCCATGAGCGGTGGGTGTCACGGTGCTTCGGAATCGTCTCAGAAGACTTTTACTGTTGTTTCTGACAGGGATATTCAGGTAAGCAGCGAGGTTATAATTTCCCTTACAAAGAAGAATTTACTGTTTTCTATTTTTACTGCATATATTTTGCCGGTTGTCCTTATGCTTGTTATTGCTCTTATAACCGATAAATTGATTGGCAGAGATATAGTTACCGCAATTTTGTCTCTTGCGGTACTTGGCATATATTTTATAATTTTGAAATTTTTTCTTAAAGGTAATTCAAAATTAAATGTCAGTATAGAAAAGGTAGAAGGGGGAGTGTAGCTCCCCTTTGCTATTTTGTAAGAATCTCCATAATTTCAAGATATTTTTTGGAAGTTTGAGATGCAACTTCTTCGGGCAGTTCTGGGCCTGGAGCTGTTTTATCCCAGTCAAGCGTCTCAAGATAATCTCTTACATATTGTTTATCCATACTTTGCTGAGGTTTGCCAACTTCGTATTTTTCCTTAAACCAGAACCTTGAAGAATCAGGTGTAAGGAGCTCATCGATGATAATTATTTTGCCATCATACAGCCCAAATTCCATTTTTGTATCGGCAATTATAATCCCCTTTTGGGCTGCATATTCAGAAGCTTTTAGATAAATTTTGACGGCAAGATTTTTTAGTGTATCCGCATACTCTTCCCCTACAACCTGCTTGAATCTATCAAAATCTATATTCTCATCATGAAGGCCTACTTCAGCTTTTGTGGCAGGCGTAAAAATGGGCTCAGGCAGTTTTTCAGACTCTCTAAGTCCTTCAGGTAATTTAATTCCGCAGACAGCGCCTGTTTTTTGATAGTCTTTCCAGCCAGAGCCGCTTAAATATCCTCTTACGACACATTCAGCCATAAATGGTTTTGCTTTTTTCACAAGCATGCTTCTGCCGTCAAGCTCATCTTTGTACTTTTGGCAAATTACCGGCATTTCATCTACATTTGTTGTTACAATATGGTTTTCCACTATATCTTCCATCATTTCAAACCAGAACTTTGAAAGCTGGGTTAATACATACCCTTTTTTTGGAATTCCTGTCGGTAAAATTACATCAAATGCAGATAGTCTGTCTGTGGTAACTATCAAAAGGTGTTCGCCAAGGTCATAAATATCCCTTACCTTTCCTCTTCCCACCAGTTTCAAATCTTTGAAATCTGTTTTCAATAGAACGTTCATAGTGCCCCCTGATATATTTTTTTAAACCTCTTCACAGCTTCAATCCCCCCCAGAATATTGTAGGCTTTGAAACCCAAGTTTCTAAGAATCCTTGTGGCAAGATATCCTCTAAATCCCACAGCACAGTATACTACAACAGGGGTATCTTTATCAAGAATACCAAGATGGTTTCTCAAATCATTTATATAAATATTTATCGAATTTTCAAGGTGAAACATTTTGTGCTCTATTTTGGTTCTTACATCAAGAAGTTGGAAGTGCCAGTCCCCCTTCTCAAGTTCAAGAAAATATTCAGGGGTGATTCCAAACCCTTCGCCTCTTAACTGGTTTGATGCCACATATCCTGCCATATGCTCCACATCTTTTGCTGAACCATGCGGTGGCGAGTAACAAAGGTCCAAATTTTCAAGGTCAAAAACGGTCATATTTCCATAAATTGCAGTAGAAATAACATCAATTCTTCTTGCAACCCCTTCTTCGCCTGATGCAGTTGCACCGAGGATTTTTCCCGAAGATTTGTCATATATAAGTTTTAAAAAGATAAACTTGGGGTCAGGGTAGTATTCGGCATGATGGGCGTTTTCCACATATATACACTGGGCATCAAAGCCTTCATTTAAAGCCTGCTTCATGGTAAGACCGGTATGTGCTACAACGGCATTGTTAAAACTTACCACTGAAGCACCTACCACACCTTTAAATGTCATATCCCCACCTGCTGCATTGCAGCCTGCCACTCTGCCTTCCCTGTTGGCAGGGCCAGCAAGGGGCATCAGACAGTTTTTTCCTGTTATCAGATTATGTTTTTCTACCATATCCCCTGCGGCGTATATATCTTTTACGGATGTTTCCATCTTTTCGTTTACGATTACACCGCCAAGCTCTCCGATTTTTATCCCGGCAGTTTGGGCAAGTGATGTGTCTGGTCTTACCCCCGTTGCAAGAATCAACAAATCGACTGCAATCTCCCTTTTGTCGGAAAGATAACATTTTATTTTATCATCTACCTTTTCAACCTTTATTAATGCAGTACCTGTTCTAATATCAATGCCACACTTAATTGCTTCATCATATATTTTCAGTGAACACTCAGGCTCAAAAATGGGGAGTATATTTTTTTCATATTCTACAAGGGTTGTATTTAAACCGGCATGGTAGAAGGCTTCGGCCATTTCTATGCCAATGTACCCACCTCCAACGATGAGCACACTTTTTGCAGTGTCCAGTTTTTCTACAATATTTTCGGCATCTTCTACGCTTCTTACAAAATGATATTCAACATCATTCAAACCTTCAATATCAGGAACAACAGGCTTGCCGCCGGTGGCAAGAATCAGTTTGTCATATTCGATTACCTGTCTGCCGCTGTTATTTTCTGCCACAATCTTTTTGGTCTCAGGGTCTATGAATGTAGCAGTAGTATTTAGCATTACATTTGTGTTAAATCTGTTTGAAAATGTGCTTTTTGTGTGAAGGATAATATTTTTTTTCTGTGGGATTATTTTGCCTATGTAGTAAGGCAGTCCACAGTTGGCATATGAAATATATGAATTCTTTTCTATTATTGTTATTTCGGCATCTTCGGATACCCTTCTTGCCTTTGCCGCAGCAGTTGCTCCAGCAGCGACTCCACCCACTATAACAATTTTTTTACCCATTTATCTTCTCCACTATAAGATTTCCGTCAAATGTTACGCTGACAACTTTTGCCTTTATAAAAATATTCCTTTCTATATCTGTCAAAAAGGTTGATTCAAGATAGTTATCCGTAAGCCCTTTGTTATCTTTTTCTGTCAAAATATTTACATTGTTGCCGAAGAATTTTTTTGCAAAATTAAAGTTAAGACTTTCGGAGATTTGCCTTAAATGTTTTGCTCTTTCATTTCTAATTTTTACCGGGACACTGTGGGGCATACTGGCAGCACCTGTGCCTTCCCTTTCGGAGTAGGGGAAAACATGGAGATAATTTATTCCTGAATCATAAATTGTCTGCTCCGTTTCCAAAAATTCATCTTCCCCTTCCCCCGGGAAACCAACAATAACGTCGCTGCCCACACTTGCAAGGGGGTCGGCTTGTTTGATTTTTGAAACGGTTTTGATGAAATCACTTTTTGTGTACTTTCTGTTCATAAGATTTAAGATTTTGTCGCTCCCGCTTTGCATTGGGATATGGAAATGGGAGCAAAATTTATTGCTGTTAATAACGAGGTCAATAATTTCATCATCTATTTCATTTACTTCCAGAGAGGAGAGTCTTATTCTGAAATCTCCTTCTACCTTTTCAAGGTCAAAGAGCAGTTTTTTCAACGAATAGCCTATATCATGGCCATATTTTCCTATATGTATCCCTACAAGAACAATCTCCTTGTATCCGTTGTCTATAAAATTTTTGAATGCAGTCATTACATTTTCAGGTTTTCTGCTTCTTGGCTTTCCACGTAGAGTAGGTATTATGCAGTAAGAGCAAAATGAGTCGCAACCATCCTGAATTTTCAAATATCCCCTTGTTTTGTCCTTTACAAGAGTTTCATTAAATTCCTCAAAATGTTCCACCGTACTGATATCTGTTATAAAATCGGATTCATTTGATATATATTCAAAAATGTTCGTTTTACCTGCGTTGGTAATTATAAGGTCCGCTGTTCCTTTTATCTTTTGCCCCATAAGGTCAGCGCCGCATCCGGTAATGGCAATTTTCTTTTCCGGGAAACTTTTTTTTATTTTTTTTGTAAAAGCTATAAACTTTTTTACAGCCTTATCGGTAACAGCGCAGGAGTTTAAAATAACCATGTCCGATTCTTCCAATGTGTTTACAACTTTGATGTTTTTGGATTCAGCATCGAGCTTTAAATTTTCAGTTTCTACTTGATTTACTTTGCAGCCTTGTGTATAAAAGTATATTTTCACCGTTTCTCCTAAATTTTTTATTGAACTTTATACAATATTGTATATCTTTAGTATGCCCCTGTAGGTTCAACACATAAAGTTACCTTGGCACCCTTAAGTAATTTTGGGTGCTTTTTTATTTTATACCTTGAATAAAAAAAGTGAAGTATTTTATTTAAAAAAAATTGATTATTTGTTATATTATTAATATGGACAGGAAGAAAATTTATATATTAATTTCCGTGGTGCTTGCAGTGTTTTTGATATTGTTTTCCATGAGAGGGCGTATTAATCTTTCTCTTAACTATCTTGTAAATAAAATTGATTTTAAAAATGACACTGTGTTTAAAAACTTCAGTATTACAGATACAAAGGTCAACGGCGAGTATGCAGTCCAGTTCAGGGACATTGTAGCAGGTACAGGGGATATAGAGAAAAGATATTTTCGGGTTGATATGACAATAACAGTCAGCGGAAAAAATGGGCAGAAAATGATTGTGAAAAATGATGCCCTGGCTGCAGCAGTGATAGCCAGTACATTGTCAAATTTTAAAGTCAGTGATGTGTCAACTGTTCGTGGGAAAGAGTTTTTGAAGAAAACAATCAAGAAAAACCTTGAAAATAAATTTGGGGACAATCTTGTAAAGGATGTATACTTTGAAAAATTTATCTACAATTAATCTTGAAAATTTAAAAAATAATTTCTGGTCAGAGTGGAATAATATAAAGGATAACCGGCTTAAAATAACTACATCATGGCAGATAATGAGCAGGTTGACATCTCTTTGTGACAGAACGGTTATTGATATTTTCAAAAGTATCAAAAGTACTACAAACAATATTTGCATTGTTGCCCTTGGTGGATATGCCAGGCAGGAGATGGCTCCATATTCTGATATAGACATTTTGATACTTCATAAAAAAAGATTAAAAGGGGAAGATAAGGATTTAATAAACTTTTTTTCAACTTCACTGTGGGATATGAATCTCCAGCCAGGTATCCAGATAAAACAGCTATCAGAAATAACTGAAGCTGCAGTGGAGGACGAAATAGTAAAAACTTCATTTCTTGACAACAGGTATCTTGCCGGTGAAAAAGGGATATATGATGAGTTTTTGAAAATAGTCGATGAAAAGGTGATAAGCAGAGGGAAAGAAAAATTTCTTCTCCAAAAAGTTTCTGAGCTAAGAAACAGATCAAAGAAATACAGGGATTCCATTTACAAGATTGAACCCAATATCAAAGAAGGCAAAGGTGGAATAAGAGATATCAATACGATTTATTGGACTTCAAAGACACTTTACAAAGATAGTACGCTTAGAAAATTTATAGAGGCAGGAATTATTGATATTTCTGACTATGACAACCTTATTTCTGCTGCGGAATTTTTGTATAGAGTCAGAGTTGAAATCCATTATTTTCACAAAAGAAAATACGATGTGCTCAGTATGGAGTCCCAGAAACAGATTGCTGAAAATTTTGGCTATTTAAATACTTCCAGTATGATGGCAGTCGAAGTCTTTCTTATGGACTATTACAGGGCGGCAAGAAAGATTAAGGAGATTTCAAGAAAAGTTATTGATAACACAATTGTAAAATTTATTTTTAAGGATAAGACTTCAAAGTCTATTCGAAATATTACATCTGATCTTTTTAAATATGAAAACCTTATAACAACAAATAATAAGGATTACTTTTTATCTAACCATAAAAACATACTTTACGTTTTTTACTATGCTGCACAGAATTCATTGAAATTTTCAGACTCTTTGCGGGAGCTTTTAAGTGAAAGTCTTTACCTGATTTCAGAAGGGTTTGTGAAAAAGCATGGGGGACTTTTTTTGAAAATTATTTCCAGTACTCCTTTTGCATCCAAAATACTTACCCTTATGGCTGATACCGGCGTGTTGCAAAAATTTATCCCGGAATTTGAAAAAATTGTCTGCAAGCCTCAGTTTGATATGTATCACCATTATACTGTAGACGAACACACGATACTTGCAGTAAACTATATTGATAAACTTCATGAAATATTGCCGGATAAATATATTGATTACCAGAACGAGTTCAAGGAATTAAAAAGAAAAGATTTGCTTATTCTTGCGATACTTTTACACGATATAGGCAAAGGGCAGGGGAAGAATCATTCGGTTGTGGGTGCCAAGATGTCCAAAATAATCTGCAAAAGGCTGGGAATGAATATGGATGATACGGACACCATTTATAACCTTGTGGAACAACATCTTTTGATGAGCCATATTTCACAGAGAAGGGACATTCATGATATCGAGGTAATAGAGCACTTTATAAGCCATTTGAATAACAAAGAAGAACTCAGATTGTTGTATCTGCTGACATATGCGGATATGAATGCAGTAGGCGGGACTTTGTTTAATGAATGGAAAAACTCTCTGCTTACTGAACTTTACAAGCGAGCATCCATGATGTTTGATCAGGATGATTTGCAGACAGAGTTTCAAAATGTGGTGGAAAACAAGAAAAAAAGGTTGCTGGAAAGAATTGCTGAAGATGAAGAGCTTGTGCAGATTTACAATATGCTTGAAGACGACTATATTTTTTCCAACAAAATCAAACATATTGTAAGACATATAAAGCTTGCGGCAAGTCTGAAAAATAATATTGCCATGCTTGACTATGCTATCAGGAGGGATTTAAATGCAGTTAACATAATGGTCTGCACAAGAGACAAGGCAGGTATACTTAAAAAGCTTGTGGGCGTATTTTCATATTACGGCTTTAACATACTTGGGGCACAGATAAATACTTTTGGGAAAAATATTGCGGTAGATGCCTTTCAGATTTCAGGTGAAAATATTGATTATGAAAAGATTGAGTCAATTATCCATAAACTGGATGACTCAATCAAGAAGGTTTTGTCAGGGGAGACGGATATCGATTATATTTTACAAAAGGCGGGTTCAGGCTTGTTTTTAAAGAAAAAAATCCAGAGAGAGCTTTCTTCCAAAGTAAATATAGACAACAAAATTTCTTCGCAATACTCGGTAATAGATGTCTACACTTATGATTACAGAGGGCTTTTATATGACATTCTCAAGGTTTTTGAAGATAACAGGATATATGTTCAGAATGCTAAAATCTCTACTGATGTTGACAGGGTGGTAGACTCCTTTGCAATCACTGACTTTGACGGCAAAAAACTGACGGATGAGTTTCTTAATGAAAAAGTCAAGCCGGCCATTTTGGAAAAACTTAACAGCAATACAAAAACGTTGCAATAGCAAAAATTAATCTTCTTTGATTACAGTAAGCCTCAAAACTTCTTCTATTGTTGTAATCCCCATTTTTGCAAGCTTTAGACCTGAGTCAAACATGGTGCGAAAACCCATATCAAGGGCTGATTTTCTGATATCTTCAGAGTTGGCACCTTTTACAATCATTTCTCGAAGTTTCGCATTTACCTTTAACACTTCATAAATTCCTATTCGTCCCTGATAACCTGTATAGTGGCATTCTTCACACCCTTCACCCTTTACAAACCTGACATTTTCTTCTATCTCTCCGATTCTGTCCAGAAATTCCTGCGGTGGTGTGTATTCAGTGGCGCAATTTATGCATACTTTCCTTACAAGCCTTTGCCCGACAATTCCAATGAGTGATGAGCCCACAAGAAAAGGTTCAATCCCCATATCAACAAGTCTCACTATCCCGCTTACTGCATCATTGGTATGGATAGTTGAAAGGACAAGATGACCGGTAAGAGATGCCTGTACGGCTATCTCTGCAGTTTCTTTGTCCCTGATTTCCCCAACCATTATAATATCGGGGTCCTGTCTTAAAATAGAGCGAAGTGTTGAAGCAAAGGTAACATCGGCTGATTCATCTACCTGCACTTGATTAATGAGCTTAAAATTGTATTCTATAGGGTCTTCTACCGTAACAATATTTTTTTCTATAGAGTTTAATTTTGCAAGGGTTGCATATAATGTTGTTGTTTTACCGCTCCCTGTTGGGCCTGAGATTAATATTATCCCATAGGGTCTTGAAATTATTGATTCATAAATTTCAAGACTTGAGCTGTCCATTCCTATGCTTTTCAAATCAAGCACAACGTTGCTTCTGTCAAGAATCCTCAAAACAATTTTTTCGCCAAAATAGGTTGGAAGTGTTGAGGCACGGAAGTCTACATCTTTAAAATTTACCCGTATTTTAAACCTACCATCCTGAGGTGCCCTTTTCTCGGCAATGTTCATATTGGAAAGGATTTTAATCCTTGATACAAGGGGGGCATGGAGGTTTTTATTTACGGCAAGGACTTCGTGTAATATCCCGTCTATCCGATACCTTATTCTCAATTTATCTTCGTCAGGCTCAATATGTATGTCACTGGCAGCCTCATTGATTGCTTTGGCAAGAATACCATCTACAAAGCTGATTACAGGGGCATCCTGGGAGAGGCTTTCTAAAAAGTCCTCATCAGAAAGATTGCCTGCAATCTTTTTTCCACATCTGTTGCTATTTTAAAAAGCCTATCTTCAGTGCCATATATCTTTTCCATTCCGTAATAAAGGTCATCGGTTGTCAGAAGTACCGGAGTAATATTTTTTTTTGTTAGCCTTGAAATTTCATCCATTGCATCTATGTTCATAGGGTCGTTTGTGGCAACAACGATGCTGTTATTTTCTATCTTAAGTGGGATTATCTTAAATTTTCTTGCAAACTGTTCCGGTATAAGCTTTTTCAAATCAGGACTAAGGTCATAGTCTAAAATGGAAACAAAACTTACCCCTACCTGTTCTGCCACCGCTCTTAAAAGTTCATATTCGGTAATATAGTTTAGTTCTATGAGTGTTTCCCCAAGCTTTTTACCTGTCCTTGCCTGCTCACTGAGGGCTACCTTATGTTGAGCTTCGCTAATAAGGTTTTTATTGACGAGTAGTTCACCGATTCTTACTTTTTTGAGTTTCATAGATACCTGTCTATATGTAAAATTTTATATCTTCTATCTGGCTTATTGTTTTGTAAAGTTTTTCAAGCTCTTCGTAAGATTTTACCATAACAGTCACGGTAAAGCTCACAAAATTTTCATCTCTACTTTTTTTAGGCTCCGGTATATCAATTTCAAAAAACAGCTTTTTGACAGAAATTTTGAAAGTTTCGCTATTTTTGCCAACAATTTTAAATGTATGGAGAGTGGGAAATTTTATCAAATCCTTCATATCGGGCATACTATTTCCTCTTTGTTTTTTATAGATTGCGATATTTTAAGCTGAGTTATCCATTGTCCAAAAATACGCCCTTTACCTTCAAGACGTTTTATTTCCTTTTCAAACTCCTCCGGTATTATGCTTGGTGTTTCATTTTCCCATCGGCTTCCCGGAAGAGGCATAAAAAAGTGGGAGTGTATCCTTACCTTGCTATGCCATTTGTTAATCCATTCAAAAGTTTCTTTTAATGTCTCTTCGGTTTCATAGGGAAGTCCGAAGATAAAATCAACATCAACACTGAAATTATATTTCAGAAAAAGGCTTATGCTTTCCTCCACTTTTTCAATGTTTTCAGGTCTGTTTATGTTTTTAAGTTGCTTTCTTGAAGCGGTTTGCAGGCCAATAACCACCCTTTTGTTATGACAGAAATCTCTTAAAATTTTGACAAGGTCTTCTGTTACATAATAAGGGTTTATCTCCGAAGGGAATGAGCCGAAAAAGATTCTCGATTTTCCTTCCGTTACTTTTTTTATCCCTGAAAGAAGGTTGAAAATTGCTTCAATATTTACTTTATTATTATACATATAGGATGCTGCATCTGGTGAGATAAATCTGTAATCTTTTTTGCCACGTTTATAGGAGTATTTTATGTTTTCTATTATGTTTTCAATACTTCTGTGGCGAAGTCTTCCGGGAAAAAGGGAGGGTGTCTGGCAGTAGTTGCACCGATATTGACACCCTCTCATAATCTCAATTGCGCCAAACATAAAAGTCTTTTTTGGATAGGCATCAAAATCATCAAGAGAAACTTTTTTATTATTTTGATAAATACCTTTTATGATGGTATTGCCCAAATAATTTTCAACAATTTCCTTTAATACATACTCCCCTTCCCCAATGCAGACTGCATCGAAAAATTCGAGCATTTTTTCTGGCCTTGCTGACGGATGTGGACCGCCGCAAACGGTGATATTTTTATTTTTTAATACTTTTGATAATTCAACGTATTTTAGGTGGTTAAGGGTGTTAAATGAAAATAAAATAAGTTTATTTTCAGGATTTTCAGCTAAAATATTATCGAAATGTACAATCCTATAGATAATCTCCGGGAAAAATTTTTCAAAGGCACACAGAAGAGCCCTAACGGAAAATCTGTTAAATTTATCTATAACAAATATTATTTCAGCATTTTTTGACATAAAGTGTCATATCCTTGTAGTTAGTTACCTGAACCGTATCGCCAACACTTAAAGTATCTTCCGATACAGCATCCCAAAATTCTCCGTTTAAAAATACCTTCCCTTTTTTATCATTCCATACCTTTACTGTCCCAGTCATATTAATCAACTTTTCCATGCCTGTTTCAGGTTTTTTCTTGAAATCTTTTAGCACAAGTCTTCCGATAATAAGTGCAATCAGCAAAATTATTGATACCACAACTGCAATCATCATAGAAGATACCCCTATTCCCATATTCCCCTCTTTGTCAAAAAGCAGTTTCATGCCAAAAACAAGGCTAACCACTGACGCAAAAGTCAAAAGACCAAAACTTGGAATGAAAATTTCCATAATCAAGAGTGCAATGCCTGCAAGTATAAGCAGGAGCGCCATGTAGTTTAGCGGGATTATATTTATTCCAAACAAAAAAAGCAACAGAGCTGAGATGCCTATTCCTGCAAATACGAATGTTCCAGGCATTTTTATCTCAAGAAAGATTGAAAGGATTGCAATTATTAAAAGGAGCATCAATACGTTAGGGTCAGAAAGAAATATTGATATTTTTTCGTAAATATCAGGCTTGATATAGACAGGGCTCAAATTTTTTTCTTGATATTTTTCTTCAATTTTATTAAGTAGCTCAGAATCAGAGTTTACTATTAAATCTATCAGTTTACTTTGCAATGCTTCGCTTGAAGTAAAACTTTTTGAATTCAATACTGTTTGAGTAGCAGCTTGAACATTTCTACCCCTTTTTTCTGCAATAGATTTCATAAAAGCTACCGTATCATTTTCAATCTTTTTGCCAATTTCCCCTTCGATGTCTTTTCCTGTAACACTTACAGGATGAGCTGCTCCTATATTTGTCCCTTCGGCCATTACAGCCATATCTGATGCAAGGACGATGAATGTCCCTGCTGAGCCGGCCCTTGCCCCTTGAGGTGAAACAAATGATATTATTTTTGCTTTGCTTTCAAAAATGTTTTGGACAATTTTTCGTGTGGAATCAAGCACCCCTCCGGGGGTATCTATTTTTAAAACAAGAAATCCGCTGTCGTTTTCTGCCTTTTGAATAGCACCTTTTATATATTTCACTGTAAATGGCGTAATTACCCCTTTTATTTCAAGGAAATAAACATTTTTTGCAAAAAGGTTCTGGGATAGAAGAATCAATATCAGAAGAAAAAGTTTTTTCATAATTACTCTCCCGGTGCTACTTTTTTTAGTTTAAAAAAATATATTTTGCCGGGGATTGCAAACTTTCTATAATATTTTGTCTGGTAATAATCTACAAGGTCTGTGTGGTAAAGAGTTTCGAATGAGGATTTCAAAGAAGTAACCGGTTTTAGATTTTCGCATATTTCCTCACCATAGTCATTGTGATCTGTAGCAATGTAAATATGGCCTCCATCAACAAGTTTGTCGGAAAGCAGTCTCAGAAAGTCAGTTTTGAGCAACCTTCTTTTATGGTGTTTCTTTTTTGGCCATGGGTCAGGGAAGTTGATATAGAAATTGCTTACACTGCCCAAAGGAAAAAGTTTTACAAAGAATGTAGCATCAAAGTGTATAAGCCTAACGTTATTGTTTTCAAGTTTTTCACATCTTTTTATCGCTTTTCTGATGGCCTTTTTATAGATTTCAAACCCCAAAAAATTTTCATCTTTTCTTAAGGCTGCATGAAATACAATAAACTCGCCATTTCCTATACCTATTTCTACATTCACCGGATTGCTGTTACTAAATATATCTGAAAAGTCCAATTTGGTAAAATTGTTATTAATAGATAACTGCCCTTTTATTTCTTCAGAAAACACATAACATTTATTTGCAAAATCTAAATGTAAATCAGTTAGACACGTTTCCATTTTACCCCTTTGTCAATTAAGTGAGCTATTTTTTCGCTTTTTTCAAGATAACTTAAATAACCTTTAATTGTTGAGGAAACAAGCAGGAAATATTCTGTTTCAAAAGGTATATTAAATTTTAGCATAATCTCTGATGATATCTCTTCGCCGGTGAGGGCATAGTTTTTTAATACATTTAAGACTTCCTCACAGACTTTTTCAGTGTGGGCGATATTTTCTGAGATGAGTTCAATTGCTTCGTCTTTTTTTATAATCCCTTTGTGGCAGAATACAATATATTCAAAATTAAGAGATTTTATTTTTTTTAAAGAATACACAAAGTTTTCAACGTCGTAGAGATATAAAATTTTGTGTTTTTCTATAACTTCCTTTGAAAAAAGTGCATCCCCGGCATAAAGCACATTGTTTATAAGAAAGCCAGTATGCCCCGGTGAGTGACCAAAAAGCTCTACAATTTCAATATCCGTTTCTATATTTTCAAGAGTATCTATAGAGTTAAAACCTGTAGCACACAAAAACCTGCTTTTGGAAGCACTGAAAGGGCAGCCGCCGTAAAGCAGAGCAGGTTCAAGCTCAGGAAAATAGCAAAATGAAATTTCTCTTTTATTTATAAAAGATTTGCAATTAAACTTGTTTTCAAAAAAGCTATTTCCCCCTATATGGTCTGCGTGTGAATGGGTGTTTATAATTCTGCCGACATTAAAATTTACAGCCCTTGAGAGTTTTCTTGCATTATCTTTGTTAAGGCATGTGTCAAAGAGCGTGGCAATATCGTTTTTGACAGTAAAAACAGTATTCAACGCTCCTGAATCTACAACAAACAGATCATTTAGAGGAGTAATTTTCATTTATAAACTTTTCCAGCTCTTTTATAAGTATGTTTACGTCCATACCGTGCATAAGGCACCCTTTCTCCAGTGTTTCTGTCTGAATACCCATGCAGCTTATACAACCCATATTCATTTTATTGAAAACTTCCACACACTTTGGATATTTTTTTAAAACATCCGCTATTTTCATATTTTTATCAAGCATTGCATCCTCCTTTAAAAAAATACTTGATTATTTTAGTAATTTTATGTTAGCATCCAGGCTTCTTAAAATCAAGAATTATGTAGGAGGACCTTAAAAATGGCTAGAAAGTGTGATATTTGTGGAAAGGGCCCCATGTTTGGAAATACAATAAGCCACGCTCACAATGTTACTAAAAGGGTGTTTTACCCTAATGTTCACAGAATGAGGGTAGTGGAATCTGACGGTTCAATTGTCAGAAAAAAAGTTTGTACCAAATGTCTTAAGGCCGGAAAAGTTAAAAAAGCATAATATGCCTGCTTTGCCGCAGGCGTCTTTCTCTTCAAAAAAATATTTTATATTTCTTTTTAATAGTGTATAATAGCCTAACTTTTAAACATTCAGGTGCTATTTGAGAGTAGTGATTGTCGGAGCAGGTGAAGTCGGCTACAATATTGCCGAACAGCTTATCCTTGAAAAGAAAGATGTTATCCTTGTCGAAAAAGATTCAGAACGCGCCAAAAAAACGGCAAATCATCTTGACTGCCTTGTTTTGACCGGGGAAGGGACGAATATTGATACTCTGAAAAAAGCAGGGATTGAAGGGGCAGATATCTTCATTAGCGTTACAAACTCTGATGAAATAAATATGATATCTTGCTTTATAGTGGCAAATGAATTCAACGTTCCTGTAAAGCTTGCCAGGGTAAGAAATCTCGAATATGAAAAAACAAGGATGTTTAGCAAGGCAAAAATAGGTATTGATTACGCTGTCAATCCTGAGCTTGAGGCCGCTAAATCCATTGTAAAAACTGTCGAGCATGGCGCCACAACCGATGTATTTTCTTTTGAAGATATGGATGTCCAGTTCAGGGACGTGTTTGTGGATGAAGAGTGTGATCTTGAAGGGAAAAGCATAAAAGATATTAGAAAAACTGTTTCGGGCGATTTTCTTGTTGCCGGGATTTTAAGGGATGATGAGATAATAATACCGGATGGTAATACAGAGGTAAAAAATGGTGACCATTTATTTACTGTAGGGACAAAAAAGGCTATCTATCAATTTTTGCAAAAAAGCGGAATCAGGACAAAAAGGATAAAAAATATTTTGATTGTTGGCGGTGGCAATATAGGCAGTAAAGTGGCAAATTCCCTTACTTTAAGAGGGAGGTCTGTTACGGTGGTGGATAATAATTATGATGTTTGCAAGGATCTGGCGGAAAAGTATCCGGAAATCACCGTACTGCATGGAGATATTTCAGATGATTCTATCTTTGAAGATGAAGGGCTTGATGAGCATGACCTGATTATCACTACTACCGACAATGAAGAACTGAATATTTTGACGGCTGTATATGCAAAAACATTGGGTGTTAAAAGGGCTATTGCCCTTGTAAACAAATCAAACTATCTGAAGGTGTCAAGAAATCTGGGTATTGATGCTACAATAAGTCCAAAAATAAGCTCTGCAAGTGCTGTATTGAGGTTTATCAGAAGAGGGAATATTAAGGCTGTCCATACAATTTTTGACGGAAGGGCTGAGGCGATAGAGTTTAAAGTATCATCGGACAGTTCGATTGCAAATAAGGCGGTAAAGGATTTAAATTTGCCGGAAAAGTGCCTTATAGTAGCTGTTAACAGAAATTATGAGGATTTTATCCCTGACGGAAATTTTGAAATAAAGTCGGGGGATAATGTTATAATATTTGCTAAAAAGGAATCAATCGAAAAACTTGAAGAGTCCGTTATAGTCTGATGCAACTTTTGAGCGTAATCAGAATAATCTCCATTTTGATGATAGTCCTTATAATTTTCATGATTTTTCCTGCCGGTATTGCACTTTTTTATGGAGAATATAATGTAGCGATTGCTTTTTTGAAAACCATAATAGTTATCGGAGTTATATCTGTATTTTTCCTTAAAATGCTTCCAGGCAAAGAAAAGCAGAATTTAAGAGTTAAGGACGGGTTTTTGTTTGTCACATTGAGCTGGATTGTAGCTTCATTGATTGGTGCATTCCCTTTTTATTTAAGTGGTGAAATAAATAGTTTTACGGATGCTTTTTTTGAGACTGCATCAGGTTTTACAACAACAGGTGCTTCAATACTTAGTGAAATAGAAACAATGTCAAAGTCTGCGCTTTTCTGGAGAGCACTTACGCACTGGCTTGGAGGTATGGGGATTGTTGTGCTTACTGTTGCTATCTTGCCGATATTGGGTATCGGAGGGCTACAACTTGTAAAAGCCGAAGCACCAGGACCTACAGTGGACAAGCTTTCTCCAAGAATTGCAGAGACTGCAAAGATTTTGTGGATGATTTATGTGGGGCTTACGCTTGCGCAAACAGCACTGTTAATGTTTGGAGGACTTAGCTTTTTTGATGCTATTACCCATGCTTTTGCTACAATGGCAACGGGCGGATTTTCAACAAAGAATGCCAGTGTAATGGGGTTTCAATCTGCGTATGTAGAGATTGTTATTACAATTTTTATGTTTCTTGCTGGGATTAACTTTGCGATACATTTCAGGTTTCTTACCGGAAAGTTCAGGTTTGTGTTCAAAGACAGCGAGCTTAGAGCATATGTTGTTATATTTGTAGTCACATCACTTTTGATAGCTTCAAATCTTTATAAAAACTACTATCCAACAATTTATGAAAGTTTAAGACATGCTTTTTTTCAGGCGGCTACAATTATAACCACCACAGGTTTTGCTTCTGCTGATTACGAAAAATGGCCTTATTTCTCTCAAGTTGTTCTTTTTATCCTGATGTTTGTGGGAGGTTGTACAGGCTCTACCGGCGGCGGTGTGAAGGTGCTGAGAGTCATTACCCTATTGAAACAGGGGTTAAACGAAATGAAATACCTTCTTCACCCAAGGGGGGTTTTTATTTTGAAAATTTCCGGCAACACTATCAAAAAAGATATTGTTTATGCCATATCGGGCTTTTTCTTCCTCTATATTTTCACTATTCTTACTGTTACCTTGATAGTTTCGTTTTCCGGTCATGATATTATAACTTCTCTTACCACCGCGCTTGCTACGGTGGGAAATATAGGTCCTGGTTTTGGAAAAGTCGGTCCCACAGAAAACTATGCTTTTTATTCTGATTTTATAAAATGGGTGTTGAGTTTTGCAATGATTGCAGGAAGGCTTGAAATTTATACCTTCCTTGTGATATTTTTTCCATATTTCTGGAAAAGATAATGGGATTCAAGATACTTCTAAGAGGAATTGTCCAGGGAGTTGGTTTCAGACCATTTATATACAATCTTGCTTTGAAAAATGGGTTGAAAGGCTATGTTGAAAACAGCTCTGATGGGGTTGAAATATTTGTAGATGGTGAAACTTCTGCTGAAGGTTTTCTTGATGAGATTTTGAGCAATTTACCCCCTCTGGCATATGTGATAGACTACAGTGTTGAAGAAGATGTTACTTTAGATGAGCATATAGAAAGGTTTTATATAAAAAAATCCAGGCAAACCGCCGGGATTACCTTTGTATCACCGGATACCGCAATATGCAGCGACTGTAAAGAAGAGCTTTTTGATGAAAAACACCACAAATATATGTATCCATTTATAAATTGTACCAACTGCGGTCCAAGATATTCCATAATGGAAAATATCCCTTATGATAGAAGCAACACTTCTATGAAATATTTCAAGATGTGCAGTGTCTGTCAATCTGAATATGATGAGCCTGAAAACAGGAGATTCCACGCTCAGCCGAATGCTTGCAATGTTTGTGGCCCCAAGGTGTATTTTAAGGATTTAAGTGGAAAAAAACTTATAGAAATTGCGCGAAAATATCTTAACGATGGCAAAATAATTGGTGTCAAGGGGATTGGTGGCTATCACATTATGTGTGATGCTATGAGGCATGAGGCTGTTTCAAGGTTGAGGGATTTCAAAAGTAGAAAATTCAAACCATTTGCATTGATGATAAAAGATAAAAATACCCTTATGAAATATAATATTAACTTAAGCCTGGAAGAGGAAAAATTGTTTGAAAGTAAAATTGCTCCAATTATTATCAAGGAAATTGATGACAACAGATTTTTCCATATAAACCCACTTGGGAAAAACATAGGGATAATGAAAGCTTACACGCCGCTTCATCTTCTTCTCTTCGATGGATTCAAAGGTGATTTCCTTATTGCAACAAGCGGGAATATCAAGGATGAGCCTATCGCCATTGATGAAAAAACAGCAGAAGAACGACTTTCGGTATGCGAATTGTTTTTGCATAATGACAGAGAGATAGTAAATAGGGTAGACGACTCTCTGGTTAGATTTGTGAATGAAAAACCTTATATGTTAAGGAGAAGCAGAGGTTATGCCCCGCTTCCGGTTGTAATCAGAAATAGATTGCAAAAAGAGATTGTAGGTCTTGGCGCACATTTAAAAAGTTCGATATGTTTTGTAAAGAATGATTATGCTTTTATAAGTCAGTATATCGGTGACCTTGAAAACTATGAGGCGCAAAATTTTTACGAAGAAGTTTATGAGCGTATGAAAAGGCTTTTCAGACTTAACCCTGCGGTTGCAATAACCGACTTGCACCCTGACTTTTTTTCTACAAAATTTGCCAAAAGGCTGAAAATCCCAACCTTTGAGGTGCAACATCATATTGCTCATATGTATGCAAATATGGCTGAAAATAGTTTGACGGATAATGTTATCGGTATAGTTTTTGACGGTACCGGGCTTGGAGACGATGGCAAGATATGGGGTGGAGAAGTTTTTGTGGTTAAAGAGGGGAAAACAAAAAGGGAAATCCATCTTGAATATACTCCGTTGATTGGTGGAGAGTCGGCAATCAAAAATCCGTATAGAATGTTTTTATCGTATATTGTACATTTTGGTATTGATAACGCTGAAATAGACGAAAAATATCTGAAAGAATATGAACTGATCAAGAAGGTTATAAAAAATAATGTAAACATTGTTGAAACATCAAGCATGGGGAGATTTTTTGAAGCAATAGGAGCTTATCTTCTTGGTATAGAGCAAAATGAGTTTGAAGCGCATTCTGCAATAGCGCTTGAAGGGTTATGTGTAGATGGATATGATGAATCATATGAAGCCCATATTTTGGATGGCGAAATAAAGGTAAAAAAAATTGTTGAGAATATAATCAGCGATTTTAAAAATGGCGAGGATATTGGTAAAATTACAACGAAATTTCACAATACAGTTGCCGATTTAATTTTTCGTAGCGCTATTAAAATGAAGGAAAAATATAATATTAACCGAGTATCTCTTTCAGGCGGGGTATTTCAAAACATTTTTCTGCTTAGAAAAACAGTGAATTTGTTTAAAAAGAATGGATTTGAAGTTTTTTTGCATAAAAATGTTCCATCCAATGACGGTTGTATATCTTTAGGGCAGGTTTATTTTTATATTCTTAACAATAGATGAGCTTTTACAGCCCATAAGATGAGCGGATTTGGCTCACCTTTGGTTTGAGTCCCAATAAATTCAGTATATATTTCTGGCATGGTTTTTTCTTTAATATATTTACATTTTAAAAGGAGGAATGTGTATGTTGAAAAAAGTTTTGTCTCTTATTTTGGTGTTTGCTTTTACTTTAGCAGTTGGAGTCAGCAAGGCAAAAGCTGATGATCAGAAACTTATTATTGCCACAGCTACCACCGGTGGCACATTTTACCCTGTTGGGGTTGCTATTGGTACTCTTTTAAGTATCAAGCTTGCAAGCTCTGACAAGATAACAGCAACAGCAATTAACTCAGCAGGCTCAGGAGAAAATATCCAGATGCTTAACAACAAAGAAGCTGACCTTGCTATTTTGCAGGCACTTTTTGGGCTTAACGCCTATAATGGCACCGGTCCATATGAAGGTAAGCCGGTCAAATCATTCAGGTCTATTACAATGTTGTGGAAAAATGTAGAACACTTTCCTGTTCTTGCAAAATATGTCAAGACAGGTACAATTATTGATCTGAAAGATTTTCCAAAGAAATTTTCTATAGGTAAAAGAGGTAGCGGTACAGAAGGTTCAGGAAGGGCAATTTTATCAGCTGTAGGGATTGATCCTGACTCACTTGATCTTGAATATTTGGGATATAACCCTTCTGTTCAGGCGATGATGGATAATCGTATAGGTGGGGCAAATATTCCTGCCGGTGTACCTGTATCAGCAATTACGCAACTTTATGCGCAAATGGGTGCTGACAAAGTAAAAGTGCTTGATTTTACAGATGAGCAGCTTAAGCAGATCAGAGCAAAATATCCTATATGGCTAAGGTATGTAATCCCTGCAGGAACATATCCAGGGCAAAAAGAGGATATCAAAACTATTGCTCAGCCAAACTTTTTGGCTGTAAGAGAAGACTTGCCTGAGGATGTAGTATACAAAATCACAAAGACAATTTATGAAAACCTTCCATTTTTGAACAATATTCATAAGGCAACAACAGCAATGAATATCAAGGAAGCCCTTGATGGACTTCCAGTACCACTTCACCCAGGTGCAGTAAAATATTATAAAGAGGTCGGTCTTGATATTCCTCAGGAGCTTTTGAAGTAATTTATAATGGGGGCTTTGCCCCCCATATATTTCATTTATAAGGAGAGACCATGTTCTTTTTCAAAAAAAAGACCCAAGAAGAGATTGATACAAAAGGTGTTGAAAAGGATGCAAGCGGTGAGGCGATAACTGTACAGAGGGTATTTGAAGGCAGACAGCAGCAGTTTTTATATATTGTCGGCATTTGTATGTCTCTTTTTCATTTGTGGATCAACACGATAGGTATTATGCCCGAGATACAGAGAAATGCTATTCATTTTAGTTTTGTTCTGTTTATGGGATATTTGATTTATCCTGTAAATATGAAACTTGCAAACAAGACATTGAAACTTGATTATGTGATTGCCACATTGGCATTTTTGGTGGGACTTTATCTGGTATTTTTTGAAGATGCTCTTCATGCGAGAAATGAAATACCGACTACAGTTGACTTGATTGCAGCAGGTATTGCCATTATTTTGATGTTAGAGATTACGAGAAGGACTTCAGGCTGGCTTATACCTGTACTTGCTATAATATTTATTTCCTACTCGCTATTTTTAGGGAAAATAATCCCCGGTCTTTGGAATTTTCCGGGTGTTACTATAGAAAGGTTACTATACAGGATGTATTTTGCACCGGATGGACTCTTTGGGACTATTGCAACGATATCATCAACTTTTGTGTTTTTGTTTGTGCTTTTTGCCGCTTTTCTGATTAAATCAGGAGCGGGAGAATTTATTATAAAACTTGCCGTGTCTCTTATGGGACATACTACCGGTGGGCCGGCAAAGATGGCGGTCTTTGCGAGCGGGCTTATGGGGTCTGTTTCCGGTAGCGCGGTGGCAAATACCGTTGGTACAGGCTCAATAACCATTCCTATGATGAAAAAGATTGGCTTCAGTCCCAAATTTGCAGGCGGAGTTGAAGCAGCTGCAAGTACGGGAGGTCAGTTAATGCCGCCTATAATGGGCGCTGGTGCGTTTATTATGGCACAGTGGACACAAATTTCTTATCTTAAAATAGTTGCAGTTTCTTTTATCCCGGCAATAATGTATTTCTTGAGTGTGGCTTTTTTTATTCACCTTCGGGCAAAAAAGCGTGGTATAAAGCCACTGCCAAAAGATGAGTTGCCAAAGTTTCGCGAAGTTATAAAAGAAGGGTGGAACTTTTTTATTCCAATAGCTGTATTGATGGGGCTTTTGATAAAAGGTTACACGCCGACCTATGCAGCATCAATGGGAATTTTATCAATAATTGTTTCAAGCTGGTTTAATCCAAGGACAAGGATGGGCTTTAAGGACATTTTGGATTCCTTGTATCTTGGGGCAAAAAATATGGTGACCACCGGAGTCATTCTTCTTTGCTCAGGAATTATTGTAGGTATAGTTCTTATGGTTGGTATGGGCGTAAAATTTTCCATGATGATAACGGCAATAGCTGGAGATAGTGTCTTCATAACTATTGTTTTGATAGCGCTTGCTTCACTTATTTTGGGTATGGGTTTGCCTGTAACTGCCTCATATATTGTTTTGGCAGTATTGGCTGCTCCTTCTCTTGTGTCCCTGATGATGAAGGATTATCTGATTGCCAATTTCGGACTTACACCTGAGATGGCTCTTGATCCCAATATTGTTCAGCAAATGACTGCCCTTGTCCCTCCGGATGTGGCTATGGGTGCACTTCTTGCTTCACATCTTTTGATATTCTGGTATTCTCAGGATGCAAATGTCACTCCACCTGTATGTCTTGCAGCCTATTCAGCAGCCGGGATTGCAGGCAGTAAGCCTCTTGAGACAGGGCTTGAGTCGTGGAAGCTTGCAAAAGGTCTGTATATTATTCCACTGATGTTTATTTATGAGCCTGCCATATTATTTCAAGGTCCGCTTATTACTACTATTGAAAATATTGTTACCGGTACAATTGGTCTATTTACGTTTGCAGTATTTTTTGAAGGTTATTTTGTCAGAAAGTTAAACTGGCCTGAAAGGATAATAATAGGTATATCTTCATGGCTTTTGTTCTGGCCGGAGACGATTTCAAATATTGCAGGAATAATAATTACAATTATAATGTGGTTGTATTTAAAAAAGACTAAAAACAGGTACGAACAAGCAGAATCTTAAAGACCAATTTTTATAGCCTCTTCAACTGTGAGTGGCTCAGCCAGTATAGTTTTGAAATTTGAATAGATTACAAAGCCCTCCTTTGAGCCGGGGGGCTTTTTCACATATTTCTTAAAGGTATAGTCTATATTCACTTTTTTATCATCCTTTGCCTTGCTAAAATAAGCTGTGATTCTTGCTGCGAAAAGCAAAACGTTTTCAGGGACTTCTTCATTTGTGATATTTTTTATGACAATATGTGCTGACGGGATTTTTTGTGCGTGCATCCAAACGTCATTTGATGAGGCAATGTGAAAAACGAGCTCGTGATTTGATTTGCTGTTTTTACCTATAAGAATATCAAATCCTTGAAAATGAACCTTTTTTATCTTTTCAATGATTTCCTTCTTTTTTATGTTTTTTTTATCGGGAAAATATGTCTGATAAATTATTTCAAGCTCATTTTTTGATGCAGTTTCTATAT
Organism: Deferrivibrio sp.; assembly: GCF_055117995.1. NCBI lineage: Bacteria > Pseudomonadati > Deferribacterota > Deferribacteres > Deferribacterales > Deferrivibrionaceae > Deferrivibrio > Deferrivibrio sp. The sequence continues at coordinate 29,113 of NZ_JBSQOT010000006.1, forward strand.
TGAATTCTTCTTCCGTCAATTCAAGAATTTTTAATTTAACTTCCTCAATACGTCTTTTTATGTGTTCAATACTTCTTTTTAATTTTTTATACCGTTCAAACAGTTTATTGATTGTTTCATCAAGATTTGATATATTGTCAACGTTGATTATTTTTTCGGTTTCTCCGGTTTCGGTATATTCATAGACCAGTACATCCCTTTTGGAGTTTTTCAGCAGGTGATAATTGTTTTTCAAAAGCTCCGCCTCTTTTTTGTAATCATCATATTTGAGCGCATTTTTTAGCTCAGCTTCAAGCTTTTCAAGAAGGGCCTTTTCTTTTTTTATTTTTTTTGAAATCAGCAGCAAAAGTCTGTTTCTTAAATATGTATGCTTTTCGTTGTGTGTTTTTGCAATAGGACGAAAATCATGAATATTACATTTAATAAGGTTGTCTTTTATAGCAAATGGATAAAACTTTCCATTTGAGTCTATGTAAAGGGAATCATTATCAAGATCTTTCTTTAAAATATTCAGGCCTTTTTCAAAGCCATAATGTTCAAATATATGATTTGCATATTTTGCCGTAGGTGGATAAAAGCCTTCTACATCTTCAAATGATTTGAAGCTACTTGCATTCAGGTTGTCAATTGTCATTGCCTTGTTTCTTTTAAAATAACAATAAACAGAGCCTATTGAAATATCTCTGTCCTTATCTGCATTTTTATCATTAAGTTTAAATAAAATTTTCCTATCTTCATTCAGAATAAAAAGGTTTGAATTGCTTCCGATAAATTCGCAGACAATATAAAAAGTTTCAAGTTTGCCACTTTGTTTTCTGCTGATAATTTCAAATTCAAGTATTCTGTCGTATCCCCTTTGCTTTACACTTTTTATTACTCTGTTTTTGTGAAAATATTCAATTTTACCAAGCTTTGGTGCATCAAACCCAAAAAGTATCAGATTCCTGTTGAAATCAAGAAAGATAGTTTCTTTTTTCTCTTTATAAATATCAAGAAGTATCCCACCATCGCTGAAATATACAGCATTAAGCTGGCAGGGGATATATTTTTTTTGTATATATCGTTGAATTTTGAATAATGACAATCCGTCCATCAACTATTTAAAAAACGCTCAAAGGATTTTTTGTCATTAGCCTTGAGATACGCTTCTTCAGGGCTTATAATCTTTTTCATAAGAAAGTCCATTATTGACTGATCCATAAGCTGCATTCCATCCCCTTTCCCGGTTTGTATCATAGAAGGGATTTGAAATGTTTTCCCTTCTCTGATAAGGTTTGCAATCGCGCTGTTTACAAACAAAATCTCCAGTGCAGCTACGCGTCCCGGTTTGTCAATTCTTTTTAACAATTGTTGAGATATAACACCTTTTAAAGATTCAGAAAGCATAGTTCTGATCTGGGCCTGCTGACCTGCGGGGAACGCATCTATTATCCTGTCAACTGTTTTTGCAGCAGAGTTTGTGTGAAGTGTGCCAAATACAAGATGACCTGTTTCAGCGGCAGTTATTGCAAGTTCAATGGTTTCCAGATCCCTCATTTCCCCTACAAGAATGACGTCAGGGTCTTCTCTTAAGGCTGCCCGCAGAGCCGAACTGAATGATTCCGTATGGGTTGAGACCTCCCGGTGATTTACCAGGCACTGTTTATTTACATGTACAAACTCAACAGGGTCTTCAATTGTCAGAATATGATCTTTTCTTGTTGAATTTATATAGTCTATCATTGCAGCAAGTGTTGTGGATTTGCCGCTTCCTGTTGGACCTGTTACAAGGACTAACCCTCTTGAAAGCTTTGTAAACCTCAAAATACTTTCTGGCAGTCCCAGATCCTGAGCTGACAGTATTTTGGAAGGTATTATTCTAAATACTGCCCCAAGCCCCCTTTTCTGGTAAAAATAATTTGCCCTAAATCTTGCAAGACCCGGCATTTCGTAGGCAAAATCGAGATCTTTCTTTTCAAGAAAGCGCTTCTTTTGTTCTTCGGTTATTATTTCAAAAAGGAGCATTTTAAGAATATCATTTGTAAGCTCCTGATATTTTATCTCTTCAAGCTCACCATGTTTTCTAACCTTTGGCTTGCATCCGGCACTCAAATGCAAGTCGCTTGCATCATTTTCAATCATATATTTGAAGAAAGCATCTATTTTAGCCATTTTTCACCTCGAAAGTATAGCCCAGATTGTTGCACTCGTCGCACTTGCTTCCGCTGCAAATTTTACATTTTGTGCAGGCCAGATAGTTTTCCGGTAGCTTTTCGTGCAGATTGTCGATTACATTAATTGCATCTTTAAATTCTGAATATTTTTTGAAGGATATATACGCATAACCTGGCACAGGGTAATCGGATTGAAAAACAGGCAGGTTGCCTGCATATTTCGTATCGGTAAAAATTGGGAATTTGTCAGGGTAAATTCCAAATTCATTGATAAATGATATGTCTTTTGTTTCGATTACCGGGTAAATTTGTATTAAAAAACCACTATCATAATTAAAATTTTCATAAAAAAAGCCGTGCTCTAAATTTTCAAAATATTTGAATATATCTTCAACGGTGATATTACCAGGGTCAATCTCGGTATATGTCTGCATGGTGAATGTTCCAAAAATGTTTATTGTAAGCTTGCCTCTGAAAATAAAATCGAGGCGGTAAAATGAAGTTTTTGTTAGTTTCTTGAGCAGATTTTCGATAACTTCGTTTATTTCACCCAGAAAAACGTTTTGAAGTGATTTTAGTTTTTGCAAAATATCTTTTGATGAGCATGCGGAAACAGATATATCTTTTCCTGTAAACTCTTTGAGTTTATTTATTGCTTCACTATTAAAAGGGTCGTTTGTGGCCACAGATAATAAATCAGCAGTTTCATAAAGAGGAATTATCCTGTTATTTACAAGAAAGTCTCTGGAAAACTTTTTTATCAAATCATTGTCAAGCTTAATATCCCTTAAAAATATAAAGGGAATATCCAGCTGTTTGCTAATAAGATACTGAATATCTTCTTCGGTTACTTTTCCAAGCTCTACTAAAATTTCCCCAATCCTTTTTTTGTTTCCTTGATGCTGGATGTTTAGCGCCTCGGTAAGGTCACTTTGCGTTATTAGATTATACTCAATGAGCAGGTCACCTAAATTCTTTTTACTCATTTTCATCTCCAAAAGGTTCGCCACTGCCAAATTGTTCGTCATATTCACTTAATATTTCATCGCACAGTTCATAACTTTTTTGGGCGGCGATGTAATTTACCTGTTGCATAAGTTTATTGAGCTTGTCTTTACTCACTTTATAGCTGTTTAAAATTATATTTCGCATATTTTCATCTTCACCTATGCAAACAGATATATTATATTCTATCACGGCAGCAAGCAGTTTGGGATTAAAATATTCAAATTTTTCTTTGTTTAAAAAGATAAGAAATTCGGCTGCCTTTTCTATTTCAAATTTAAAATAACCGCGAAGCGACATCCCTTCCACTATCATCCTGAGAGCCGAAGTATATATTTGTGGCATAAAATTTATTCTGTGAATGTTTTTAAAGAAAATATCCTTTTTGTAATCGCGGTAGTTTCTTTCAAGTTCATTTATTTCATATAAAGTATCTTCAGCAATAAAATTGTCAGGAAAGTTGCCAAGGGCAACAAATATTACTTTCTTTGCATTTTCAAAATTCCCTTTTGAAACGTAAGCCATTGCAAGGTCGGCAAAGCTTTGTGGCTCAAGTTTTTTTTGTTTCAACAATTTTTTGTAGATTATTTCAGCCTTTTCGTCATGTCCTGACAGCACGTAACTCCACATAAGCTGTATAAGGATATTGACATTTTGTGGATGATTTTTAAGGTTAATGTTAATCAGCTTATTTGCCATTTTTGTGTTTTGTTCAAACATGTAAACATTAGCCAGATTGTAGTTTGCATCAAAATTGGTTGGGTTGAGTTTTAAAGCTGTATTAAAATATCTTTTTGCTGCAGTAAACTGTCCCGTCAGATAGCGAATTTTGCCAAGCAGTGAGTAAAATGATGCCCTTGTCTTGTTGTCATAGCTGGTATTTGCAAGCATTCTTTTTACCATTTTTTCAGCTATGTCAAATTCATATTCGGAGATTAAAAATTCAATTTTTTGAAAAAGCTTTTTTGAAAAACTGTTTTTTATCTTTTGTGTATTCATGAGATTTGTTTTATAGAAAAAAATGGTTTTGTCAAATTGAAGTTTGCAATAAATTTTGGCTCATTGTGTAGAATGGGTAATCCAAATCTATAATCATACATTCTTCATTTTTTATTCATTTTAAATTTGACAACAAGACATCTGTGCATTAAAATTGGATTACTGTGGAAGTCCGGTGTAAATCCGGCGCTGTCCCCGCAACTGTAAGCTGGACGAAAGCCATTTTGGCCACTGCCTGACTCTTGAAGATAAGAGAAGAGGTGGGAAGGCCGGCAAGTAGGATGAAGGTAAGCCAGGATACACAGTCAAAATAAAACTACGGAGGATAGTAATCATGAATATAGTCCTATCTATTTTTTAACCAGAGTCTAACATATTAACTAATTTATGGAGTGAGTTATGAATATCAAAGTTATTAAACGTGATGGTAGATTTGTGCATTTTGATGGCGAAAGGATAGCAAATGCCATTTTTAAGGCCGCAAAAGCTGTTGGTGGAGAAAATAGAAGCATTGCTGCAAGTCTTACTCAGTCAATAGTTGAGAAAATAGTTGAAAAATATGGTGCAATTGGTTCGGTAACAGTGGAGCAGATTCAGGATATAGTGGAAAAAGAGTTGATTGAAAATGGACATGCAAAGACTGCAAAGGCTTATATCCTTTATCGTAAACAAAGAGCTGATATTCGTGAGATAAAGCAGACTTTTGAAGAAGTTGAAAATATGCTTGATGAGTATCTTAAGGGGTCTGACTGGAGAATTAAGGAAAACAGCAATACAACTTATTCCCTGCAAGGGCTGAATAATTTTATAGCGTCAACTGTCACTGCAAAATACTGGTTGAATAAAATTTATAATGAAAAAATTAAAAACTCTCATGTGAATGGTGATTTTCATATTCATGACCTTGGCTCGTTGTCCGTTTATTGTTGTGGTTGGGACTTAAGAGACCTTCTTCTAAGAGGTTTTGGCGGAGTTATGGGAAAGGTAGAAAGTGCTCCACCAAAGCATTTCAGGACTGCGCTGGGGCAAATAGTAAACTTTTTTTATACATTGCAGGGGGAAGCAGCAGGTGCGCAAGCCTTTGCCAACTTTGACACCTTGCTTGCACCATATGTTGCCTTTGATAATCTCGAGTATCAAGAAGTAAAGCAGTGTATGCAGGAGTTCATATTTAATCTAAATGTTCCGACAAGGGTGGGCTTTCAGACTCCGTTTACCAACCTTACCTTTGATTTGACCGTACCTTATATTTATAAAAATGAGGCAGTTGTGCATGGTGGCAAAATTATGGATTATGTATATGGTGAGTTTCAAAATGAGATGGATATGATTAATAGGGCATTTATAGAAATTATGACAATGGGAGATGCAAAAGGGAGAATATTTACATTTCCGATACCAACATACAATATTTCAAAAGAATTTGATTGGTCAAATGAAGTCATAGATGAGCTTATGGCTATGACGGGGAAGTATGGTATCCCTTATTTTGCAAATTTTGTAAATAGTGATATGTCCCCTGAAGATGCAAGGAGTATGTGTTGCAGGTTGAGACTTGATAACAGGGAGCTGAGGAAAAGAGGTGGCGGGCTTTTTGGAGCTAACCCTCTCACAGGTTCGATCGGGGTTGTAACCATAAACCTGCCAAGAATCGGTTTTTTAGCTGAAGATGAGGAGGATTATTTTAATAGACTATCAGAATTAATGGAAACAGCAAGACAGTCACTTTTTATAAAACGGAAAGCGCTTGAAAACTACACTGAAAATGCTCTTTATCCTTATTCAAGAGTGTATCTTGAAGATGTAAAAAGGCACACAGGCGAGTACTGGAAGAATCATTTCAACACAATTGGTATAATAGGAATGCATGAATCTCTTGTTAATTTTATTGGGGTAGGGATTACTGATGACGAGGGGCTTGAATTTGCTGAGAAGGTGTTGAAATTTATGAATGAGCAACTGGTACGATTCCAGGAGGAAGATGGAATGTTGTACAACCTGGAAGCCACCCCTGCCGAAGGGACAAGTTATAGGCTTGCCATAAAGGATAAAGAGCTTTACCCTCAAATATATACTTCAGGTAGAGAAAAACCGTACTATACCAACTCAACCCAGTTGCCGGTTAATTCTAATTTAAGCCTTTTTTCAGCATTGGAGCATCAGGACAGATTACAGACGCTTTACACAGGGGGTACAGTTTTTCACACATTTATTGGCGAGTCGATTGATGATTTTGGCTCGGTTAAGGAGCTTGTAAGAGAAATTGCCTATAGTTTCAGGCTTCCATATTTTACAATAACGCCCACCTTCTCAGTTTGTCCCGTGCATGGTTATTTGAAAGGTGAGCACAGATTTTGCCCTAAATGTAAAGAAGAGCGAACAAACGAAATTTTGGCTGAAATAAATGTTTTAAAGGAAAAAATAAGGGGGTGATAAGATGAGTATCGAAAAGAGAATCAAGGAGCTGGAAAATGAGCTTAAAAATGTAAAAGGCTCAAAATGTGAGGTCTACAGCAGGATCGTTGGTTATCACAGACCTGTGGACAACTGGAACGAATCGAAGCAGGAAGAATTTAGCGACAGAATGACTTTCGATGTTAAAACTTCAGATAGCAGGATTTGAACCTGTATCGTTAAATAATTTTACCGGTAAAGTTGCCTGCACCGTGTTTACATCTGGCTGCAATTTGCGGTGCAGGTACTGTCATAATAGAGAGCTGGTTGTGAGTACTGCCTCTAACATTGATTTGGATGAGCTGAAAAAAAGAATAATTGCGTGCGGGTTGAAAAATATTGTAATCACCGGCGGTGAGCCTATGCTACAAAGAGGGTTAGAAGATTTTTTAATATGGCTCAAGAACTTAAAAATGGTTATCAAAATTGATACAAACGGAACATTTCCTCATAAGCTTGAGAAGCTGATAAATAGTTCACTTATTGACTATGTGGCAATTGATATTAAAGGTTTTTCTGAAGAGGATTTTAAGTTTATTACAAGAAAGGACGGTTTTTATAAAGTCTTTGATAGTATTTCTATAACAAAAAAATATAAATTACCTTTTGAATTAAGATACACAATGTGGAAAATTCCTGAAATGCATAATGTTAAAATGTTTTTAAGAGATGCCGGGCTTAAAAGCGATGACTGTATTTATCTTCAAAAAATGATAAAAAGTGAGTCAAATCTTGATAAAAGATTTTATCCCCAGATTACTGAAAACGAGGTATACAGGTTTAGAGAGGCTCTCAGTGAATATTTGTCAGTTTACTTGAGAGGATTTTGAAATTTTTTGTGTAAAGTCTTGATTTGGCAAACAAAAGATATTAATTAATTGTACTTAAAACAAAGGATTTTTTTATGTATATAGGTCTTACCGGAAATATTGCCAGCGGGAAGAGCACTGTTGCTAAAATGTTTGAAGAGCTTGGCTGTTACACTATTGATGCCGATGAAATCAGCAGGATTGTTATGCGAAAAGGAGAGACTGCATATTTTGGGCTGGTTAAAGAATTTTCCGAAAAGATTCTTGACAAAGAGGGGAACATAGACAGGGGGAAATTAAAGGGGATAGTTTTCAATAATCCTCAAAAAAAAGAGCTTCTTGAAAAGATAGTGCATCCTGCAATTTTAAATTATGAAAAAAAACTTGTTTCAAACATTAAAGGCAAAGATGATAAGGCTATTATTCTAACTCAGGCAGCTTTGATTATCGAAAAGGGTACATATCGTCGATTTGATGCAATAATGGTGGTATATGTGGATGAGAAGACCCAGTTTGAGCGTCTTTTAAAAAGGGATGAGATAGATGTAGAGCTTGCAAAAAAGATAATAAAATCGCAAATGCCGGTCGAAGAAAAAATCAAATATGCCGATTTTATTATTGATAACAGTAGAGATATTTCCTACACAAAAGCTGAAGTAGAAAGAGTGTATGAGGCAATAAAAATTTACAAATATTGTGAAAGGCAATTGAAAAAGACCATAAAATCAAAATAAAAACGGCCCTCGATTTTAGGGCCGGCTAAATATTTTTCTCCATAAATTCTGAGATTTTTGTTGCAAAATTTACCGGGTCAACCGGTTTTTCACCATCCATTATTAATGCAAGGTCGTATATTAATTTTGAATATTCGTTGACTTTTGTGCTTTTTGGGTCGACTTCGTAGAGAGATTTAACCTTTTTCATTACGGGGTGTTCAAGGTTTATTTCGAGGATTTTCTTTGAATCAAAAGCTGTCTGCCCCATAGATTCCAAGATTCTCTTCATTGTTTCGTCCATTTCATTTTCATCCCCTACAAGGCAACAGAGGGAGTTTTTTAATCTGACACCGGCTTTGACATCTTTTACATAATCCTTTAAATCTTCTTTTATCTTCTCAAGCAACCCTTTATACTCTTTTTCTTTGGTTTCCTTTTCTTTCTTAAGGTTTTCATCAATTTCAATATCACCTTTCAAGATAGACTTAACCTTTTTCTTCTTAAACTCCATCAAAGAATTCATTATGATGCCGTCTATTTCATCGGTGAGGAAAATCACATCGATATTATTTTCTTTAAAGTATTCAAGATGTGGGGATATTTTTATTTCATCTACACTTTCCCCTGTAATATAGTAGATTTCTTTCTGATTTTCAGGCATATTTTCAATATAAATGTTGAAATCAATTTTTTTGTCCTGATTTTTTAATGAGTTAAATATGAGTAATTCGGCAATCTCTTCTTTTCTCGAAAAATCAAAATGTATCCCTTCCTTCAGGATGTTTCCAAATTCGCTATAAAATTTTTCATACTTTTCAAAATTATTTTTTTTCAGCTCTTCAAGTTTAGACAATACTTTTTTTGTAATATTGTTTTTAATCTGGGTTACAACTCTGTTGTTTTGGAGCATTTCTCTTGAAACGTTGAGAGGAAGGTCATTTGACTCCACAACCCCCTTAACAAATCTCAAATAAGGCTCAATAAGTTCCTCGCAGGCATCCATAATCTGTACTTTTTTTACATAGAGACTTGGACCCATTTTGTAATCTTTGTAATAAATATCAAAAGGTTTTTTTGAAGGGATATACAAAAGTGCAGTAAATTCAAGTGTACCTTCAGCTTTGAAGTGGATATAGTCAAGTGGGTCGTTGAAATCGTGTGAGATATGCTTGTAAAATTCTTTGTATTCTTCATCCTTTATGTCAGATTTGTCCTTCATCCAGATAGCCTTTCTGGAATTGAGAGTTTCTTCTTCTATCTTTTTATCTTTTTCTACATCCATTACAATGGGGTATTCGATATAATCAGAATATTTCTTTACAATACTTTTTATCTTCCATTCATCAAGATACTCTTCTGCATCATTTTTAAGGTATAAGATTATGTCAGTCCCGTTGGCATCTCTTGCAGTTTCTTCAATTTCATAATTACCATCAGCTTTTGAAGTCCATTTATAGGCGCTGTTTTCACCGGCTTTTTTTGTTACAACATCTATTTTTTCAGCCACCATAAATGCAGAGTAAAAGCCTACGCCAAATTGACCCACAAGGTTTAAGTCGCCCGTTTCCTTAACTTTTTTTACCATCTCCATAAATTCTTTTGTGCCAGACTTCGCAATTGTGCCTATGTTATTAATAAGGTCATCTTTTGACATTCCAATACCATTATCAGAAATAGTCAGAGTCTTTTTATCCTTGTCGGGAATAATTTTGATTTTAAAATCGTTTGATGAAAGTTTTACCTGATTGGTAAGGCTTAAATATCTTGCCTTATCAATAGCATCAGAGGCGTTTGATATAAGCTCTCTTAAAAATATGTCCTTATTGGAGTAAAGTGAATTGATTACAAGATTTAACAGCTCTTTTACTTCTGCCTTGAATTCAAATTTTTCTATTGTCATCTGCTCCTCCTTAATAATTGATTTTTATCTGTTTGTCAGCGTAGTGCAATTTAATTATTTTGCTCAAAAATTCAAGGTCAGATTTTTTTAAAGAGACTTTATTTTTGAATTCAACTGATATATTCTCTGACACCCTCACCCTTATTCCGGGGTACCTATACCTTAAAATATCCTCAATCTTTTCAACTTTTAGCATATCTTCAAAGTTTATCATTTTGTTTACTATTCTGGTTGCAGCACAGGACTCGACGTTAAAATATATTTTTTTAAATGATGATTTTGCAATGTGAAGGGAGTCCTTTTTTGAAATGCCCAGTTCTTTGAGGGGGGAAAAAACGTTAAATTCTTTAATGGCCTTCATCCCTGGGCGATAATCGTTCAGATCGTCAATATTTGTTCCGTCAAAAATTGCATCGAAGCCTTCTGTTTTTCTGATGTTTTCAATGGATTTTAATATTTCGTGTTTACAGTAATAACACCTCAAATCGTCATTTTTTAAAAAATCCGCACTGTATTGGACAGTAAAAGGCTTCCAGTTTATGTTTAAACTGTCTGCGATTTTTCTTGCATTTTCTATTTCGTAGCCAAACACATGGGGATTGACACAGGTTACTGCAAGTATGTTTTCAGGAGTAATAAATTGTGAAGAAAGTTGCAGTACGGCAGCACTATCAGCGCCGCCGCTAAGTGCTACTATGACTTTATTGAATTTTTTAAAAAAAGTCTTCAATGAATCCGCCTCCAAGAAGGATATCCCCTTCATAAATACCGGCAATTTGACCTGGAGCAGGAAATGACTGAGGTTCATCAAAAAGGAGAAATGCCCTGTTTTCAGGGTGTATTTCCACAAGACAGTCTGCCTCTTTCATGCGATATCTGAGTTTCGCTTTTGCTTTGAAGATTTTTTTGTCTGTTTGAAACACCGTGTCCTTAAGTTTAACCCCTTTCACATTTCCACCATCCTTTCTGCATAACTCTATATCGTTTGTCTTAGGGTCTAATTTCTTCACATACAAAGGTTCATGATATGAAAGTCCAAGCCCCTTTCTTTGGCCCACAGTGTAAAGCTCTATCCCCTCATGTCGTCCTAATATTCTCCCTTCAAATATAAAATTTCCTTTTTTGAAATTGTTTTGATTTATTTTTGATTTCAGATAATCTCTATAGTCCCCGCCTTCAAGAAAACACACTTCCTGACTGTCTTTTTTATTGTGTACGCTGAGTCCGTATTTTTGTGCAAGGTTTCTGGTTGTAATTTTGTCAATTTCACCCAAAGGGAATTCTATTTTCTCTATCTGATAATTTTCCAGTAAAGTAAGGTAGTATGATTGATCTTTTTTCCTGTCGAGCCCCTTTGCAATGTAATATTTACCATCGGTATAAACTTTTCTTGCATAATGCCCTGTGACAATTTTTGTCGCATCATACTTTAGCATTTCATTGTGCAGAAAGTTAAACTTTCCAAATCTGTTGCAGAAGGCACATGGATTTGGTGTTTTTCCTTTTCTGTAAGTACTTATAAAATAGTTTATAATATCTCTTTTAAAATCCTCGCTATAATCTGCCATGTACCACTTTATGCCTATTTCCTGAGCCATTTTCTCTGCATCTGTCAGGTATTTTTCCTGCCCTTCAAAAAGCTTTAATGTGATTCCTATAACTTCATAGCCTTTTTCTTTCATAAGGTATGCCGAAAGTGAGCTGTCTACACCTCCGCTCATCGCCACAACTACTCTTTCTTTCATGGTTGCTCCAAAAATATATTTATAAGGTAGGTTTTTCTTATTATATTCAAATGCAAAAGTCAAACATTAAATGCGGAATAAATATCATAAAAATTATGATATTTATGATAATAATCAGATTTTTCCGGATAAAATGCTTAAAACCGCAGTGAGCAGGTTATCAGTAATTAGCCCCGGCTTGAGCTTCCATTTTGAATAATCGTTTGCTATCTCCCCTTCACCGTATCCCGTTTTAACCATAATTGTTTTGCATTTAGCGTTTATGCCCATCTGAATATCCGTGTATTTGTCGCCAATCATGAACATATTTGAAGTGTCTACAGGGAGCAATTTTATTGCATCATCAATCATTTTTGTTTTCGGTTTTCTGCAATCACAGTCAATATTGTAGGCGGGAATTTTTGAACCTTTGTAATGTGGGCAGTAAAATATCCCGTCTATATCCGTACCATTTTTTTGCAAAATTACCCTCATTTTGTTGTGAACTTGGGACAAGAAGTCTTCGGTAAAAATTCCTCTTGCTATGCCCGCCTGGTTGGTAATAATTACCACAAGGTAGCCATTGTCTTTTAGAAGCTTTATTGCCTGAGGGGCAAAAGGGTACATTTCAAAGTTTTTAAGACTGTTTATATATCCGGCATCTTTATTTATTGTACCATCCCTATCTATAAATACTGTAGGTCTCTTCTTGATTGTCATCCTTTTTCACCCTTTTAAATCTTTTATGCATTAGGTACCACTGCTCTGGATATTTTTTTATAATATCTTCGTAAACTGAATTTATTTTTTCAGCAATATTTAGTATTCTTTCTCCGGGTTTTAAATTTTTGTCAGGGAAAATGGGGTCGTAACAGATAATTTTAAGTGTGTGTTTGTCAACTCTTATGCAGAAAACAGGTACTACAGGGATATTTTTTTTGGCAGATAAAATCGGTATTCCAGCTATAAAAGATGTTTTAAGGCCAAAAAAATCTACATAAATTGAATCTTTCTTGAGTGCACTGTGATCAAGCAGCGTTCCAACAATTATTTTCTTATCAACAAGTTTGGATATTTCGAATGCTATATTTCTGTGGGAAAGGTAGATGATTTTTTCATCACTTCTTAGCCTTTTTATCAAATTATCAATATTTGAATTTTTAATTTTTCTGCCAACGATGCATACAACTTTGTCAAACTTCAGGGTAAAGAGCTTTGGCACAATCTCCCATGAGCCGATATGCGCCGATACTACAAAATAAGGGCCGAATGTTTCATTTAAATTTAAAATTTTGTTTACATCATCATTGTTAATTATTACGTGTTTTTCTAAAAAACTTGTATCTATTTTTTTAATAAAAAATACTTCAAGAAATGAAGCAAAAGAATTTTTAAAACTCTCCTTTGCTACATTGTAAGGGTCTTTTATACCTATTATCTGAGCATTTTTTATGGCCACTTTTCTTCTTGACGGCAGAATATAAAAAGCAATTGTCCCCAAAATTCTTCCTAAGCTTGTAAGTGAATTATAGCTTAATTGTCTTAAAAGAATGTCTAATAAATTAATTAACACTTTCATTTTTGATAAAATCTGTAATCTCTTTTAACGGTTTTTCAGCCATTTTCCTGGTCTCAACGAGGAAATTTTCAAAGTCAGCTTCTTTATAGGTGTCAGTCATAAGATACTCAACAAGATCCTTTTCATTTTCAATTGTGGTTAAAACGTTGTATTTTGTTGCTATTTCATATATTTCTTGAAAATTCTGCATGTTTTTCCCGGCAGCAACTACCTTACTGAAAATAAGGGCCTCATAGATATTGTGCCCACCAATGTTTACGATTGAGCCGCCCACAAAAATTTTCTCTGCCTTGCTGTAAAAATTTTTCAAGATTCCGAAACTATCGATAATAATTACCTTCGTTAACTTATTTTCTGAATATTTGCTGGTTTCAAAATCAGTTGAAAAAAGGTTTACTACTTCATCTACCCTGTTTAGATGTCGGGGAGCCACAACAAGATGCGCAAATCTGTCAGCAACCTTTTTAAAGGCGTTTTTGATAATTTCTTCTTCACCTTTATGTGTGCTTGCAGCAAGGAAAAAGTTTCCGTTTAGGTTTATAGGAGCCGTGCAGGTATCGATAGATGCCTTGATATTGCCGATGTTGGATATTTTTGCAGTATTACCGATAATAGCTTCGAATCGAGCTGCATCATCCGCACTTTTTGCAAATATATGTTCAAACCTGGTTAGCAGATTTTTGAATATGGGTCTGAACAAAAGATATTTTTTGTAACTTTTTTCAGAAATTCTTGCATTTACAAGGATAAGTTTGGAATTTTGTGCTGCGGCATAAATCATGTTTGGCCAGAGTTCTGTGTCGACGATTATAAAGTATTCGGTATTGAGATATGACACAAGGTATTTGATTGCAAAATAATTTTCTATTGGAAGGAGAAAAAAGTAGCCAGCAGAAAGGTTTTTCATGGCGACCGACTTGCCGCTTGCAGTTATTGTGGATACAGCGATTTCAAAATCAGGCAATTCATTTTTTAAATGGTCAACGAGTGGTTTTACGCTCAAGACTTCCCCTACACTGGCACAGTGTATCCAGATGGTTTTTTCAGGTTTTTTGTCAAAAAGTATAAAGCCCAACCTTTCAAAATACCAGATTTCTTCTTTTCTCCTTAAAGCAATAAGATATCCAAGAGGAAAGATTATGGGAAGCAGTGCAAAAAGTAGCAAGTTATATAAAATCAGGAGAATTTTCACGGGTTAACTCTAACATATTTTTTTGTAAGTGTTCAAGAGCAAGGTCAATTTCTTTCTTTGATGTGTTTTCGTTAAGAATCAATGGATTGCCATAAAAAACTTCGATTGTTGCAAAAGGGTAAGGGAGCATAAATTTGTCCCAGCTGTTAAATCTAAAAGATCTATTTGTCTTCCATACTGTTGGGATAATTACCCTGTCTGTTATTTTGGCAAGAAATACGGCTCCGGGCTTTGCAATAAGCCTTGGTCCTTTTGGCCCATCCAGGGTGATTGCTGCGTTAAAGTTACCACTTACCATTTGTTTTTTGCAACTTATGATTGCTTTGGTGCCATTTCTTGAAGATGAGCCTCTTGATATGTTAAAACCGAATCTTTTTAGTAAAAATGCGGCTATCTGCCCATCCTTGCTTTCCGAAACTATACCGACTACCCCCTGATTTCTGTAAAGATATGCATATGGAAAAAGCTGACCGTGCCATAAAGCAAATACAATTTTTTTCCCTTTTACTTTCTCAAAATTATCAAGGCCATACTCTTTATACCTGAAAGTAAACGAGTATGCCTTGATAATAATGTATGCCAGGTAAAGCAAAATTTTGTTCATTAACCTTTAAAATGCAGTTTTCAGCGTGTTGGCTATTACAAGTATTTCTTCATCTTCAAGGTAAGGATTTATCGGCAGTGAGATAACATTTTCAGCCAGGTATTCAGCAACAGGAAGATCACCTTTTTTGTATCCTAAATCTTCAAATGCCTTTTGCAAGTGCAAAGGTACCGGATAATATATTGCAGATGCTATCCCCCCTTCTGAAAGTGCTTTCATTATATCGTTTCTCTTTTCTGTTACAATTGTATACTGATGATATACGTTTAAACCGTTTTCGGTTTCTTTTTGATATTTGACTATTTCACCGATGTATTTCCTGTAAAGATTTGCTACATTTCTCCTTTCTTTGTTAAATCTGTCAATATATTTCAGTTTTACGCTTAAGATTGCAGCCTGAATATCATCAAGTCTTGAATTAAATCCAATTATTTCGTGATAATATCTTTTGTATGAGCCGTGGTTTCGAAGTGCTATAAGTGTGTTGTAAATATTCTCATCATTGGTGGTAACAAGTCCCCCATCACCATAGCATCCAAGGTTTTTACTGGGGAAAAAGCTGAAAGCACCGGCATCACCAATGGAACCTGTTTGTTTGCCGTTGTATGTTGCACCGAAAGACTGGGCGCAATCTTCCACAACCTTTAAGTTGTGTTTTTTGGCAAAAACAATAATTTCATCCATATTTGCAGGGTTTCCAAAAAGATGAACGGGCAGTATTGCTTTTGTTTTATTTGTTATCTTTGTTTCAATAAGGTTTACATCTATATTGAATGTATCAGGGTCAACATCTACAAATACAGGGGTTGCTCCGCAATATCTTATGGCTTCCGCAGTAGCAATAAAAGTAAAGGGTGTGGTAATTACCTCGTCACCCTCTTTTATCCCAATAGCTTTCAGGGCTAAATGCAGGGCATCTGTACCGCTTGCAACACCAACCGCAAATTTACATCCAAGATATTTTGCAGCTTCTTCTTCAAATTTCTTTACATTTGGTCCTAAAATAAACATCGTACCGTTGATGGAAGAATCAACGGCTTTTTTAATTTCATCCCCTATATCGTTTAACTCCCTTTTTATGTCGAGCATTGGTATCATATTTACCTCCTTCCAGTTCAAGCTGTCCATTATATGTGATTTTTTTTATTTGTGCAATAGTTTCAGCCGAAAGTATAAAAGTAAAGCTGCAACCCATATTTGAAAGGGATGCAGCTGAAAGTTTTGACTATTTAAAAGTGTATTTTTTGGCTATTTCAATGGCTTTGTCAATATGGTCTACAATATTTTCATCACCTACAATCTTATTGATGCCTGCCTTTAAAAGTAGCTTTTTGACATATGGTGAAACTCCCGAAAGTATTACAGATGTGCCTTTTTTTTCAAAATCAGAGCAGATTTCTGTAAGGGCATGTATTCCTGTTGCGTCTATCATCGGTACATTTCTCATTCTCAGGATAAATACTTTTGGAGATTGCTCTAATGATGTAATGACCTGTTTGACTTTATCAGCCACGCCAAAAAAGAACGGCCCACTTAATTCATACACCTCAACACCTTCAGGAAATTTTTTGTTATATATAGCATCTTTGTCATCCATTTCGTCGTCCATCAAGTCTTCGGCTTTATCGAGTTGGATATTGATATCTTTTACTTCTGTAATAGATATCATACGTCTCATGAAAAGCAACACTGACAATAACATACCTACCTGAACTGCAACGTTGAGGTCTATTATGACGGTTAGTAGCAATGTAGCCAAAAATACGGTGATATCACTTTTTGGCGCTTTGAAAAGATTTTTTATATGTTCGATTTCACTCATATTGTATGCTACGACAATAAGAATTGCTCCAAGTGTTGCAAACGGGATTTTAATTATTATAGGAGCAAGCAGAAGCATAAACAAAAGAACCCAAATTGAATGAAAAATTCCGCTAAGCGGTGAGTAAGCGCCATTTTTTATATTTGTTGCTGTTCTTGCAATTGTACCTGTTGCAGGGATACCACCAAATAATGGGCTAAAAATATTTGCTACACCTTGCGCCAAAAGTTCCATATTTGATCTGTGCTTGTCCCCCGTCATACCGTCTGCCACTACTGCGCTTAACAATGATTCTACTGCACCCAGAACAGCTATGGTAATAGCATCTGGGATAAGTGCTTTTATCTTCTCAAGAGTAATTACTGGAATTGTAGGTGCAGGAAGAGTACTTGGTATTGTCCCGAACCTGTCCTGAATTGTTTCAATAGGCAATTTAAACAGATAAACAACCAAAATACCAAATACTACGGCAAGAAAAGGCCCTGGAATCTTTAGGGTGATTTTTTTTGAGTATATAATTATAATGATAGATATAAGCCCCACAATCGTGGAATAAATGTCTATCCGGCTTATATTTTCAAAATATAGAAGTAGCTTATCAAAGAATTCCGAAGGGACTTTTTTGATTCCCATGCCGAAGAAATCGTTCAATTGTGTAATGAAGATTATTATCGCAATTCCTGCGCTAAAACCTTTGGTTACAGGGTAAGGTATAAATTTGATAACAGTTCCAAGCTTAAGCAAACCCATTATTATAAGAATTACTCCCGCCATGAAACCTGCAATGAGAAGGCCATCTATCCCTTGCCTTTCGATAATACCATAGATGATAACGATAAAGGCTCCTGCCGGGCCACCAATCTGATATCTGCTTCCACCAAGAAATGAAATAAGAAAGCCTCCAATAATTGCTGTGTAAAGCCCTTTTTCGGGTGATGTTCCGCTTGCAATCGCAAACGCCATTGAGAGCGGGAGGGCAATAATTGCAACAATAAGACCGCTAACCAAGTCTGCAGTGAGGTTTTTGAATCCGTATCCATGTTTTAAGACGGAGAAAAATTTTGGTTTGAATTCTGAAAAGTATGAGTTTGCCTGCATAGACCAACTCCTGAGTTGGTGATTACATATATAAACCGACGGGATGCTCCGTTACTCCCAATTTTTTTGAATGTCAACTGGATTTTTAGTTTTTCAGATGAATTTTGGGCAAGTCGCTGTTGACAGGTATTTCAATTTTCTATATATGTTCTACTTTAGGCTTGAAATTATATGCAAATTGGTATTATAACAAACTTATGTATTGTCGGATTTGTCTTTTATGAATGCAATCAATAAAATGAAATATAAAAAAGGGGAAAAAGATGAAAGTTACTGTTAATGATGCAGAAAAATCACAAAAGGAATTGTCTGTTGAAATTCCATATGCAAAGTATGAAGAGCTTTTTGAGCAGGAGTACAACAAGATAAAACCAAATGTAAAAATTCCTGGGTTTAGACAGGGGAAAGCTCCTCGCGATTTAATAATCAAGGAATACAAGCACAGAATAAGTGTTAATGCACTTGAAAAGCTTGTTAATGATTCTGTTCAACAATCAATAATTTCAAACAACATCACTCCGTTAAATACGCCAAGTGTAAAGGATGTTAAGTTTGAAGAGGGTGAGCCTATTACCTTTAAAATCTATGTGGATGTTTATCCGGAAGTTAAGGTTGAAAAGTATAAGGGTTATGATTTTGTAAAAGAGATTGAAGAAGTCAAACAGGAAGATATAAATAATGTTCTTGAACAGATTAGACAAAAAAATACCTCTTTTGAGCCTGCAGAGGACGGTTATGCTATTCAGAATGGCGATATGGCAGTTATTGATTTTGTGGGCAAGGTTGACGGAGAAGTCTTTGCAGGTGGTTCAGCTACCGATCAGAGTATAGTTGTAGGGAGCAATACTTTTCTGAAAGATTTTGAAGATGGCGTGATTGGAATGAAAAAAGGGGAAACTAAGGCTGTTGATGTTCAGTTTCCTGACAATTATCATGAAAAGAGTCTGGCCGGGAAGGTTGCAACTTTTGATATAACAGTAAAAGAAGTTAAAAAGAAATCTGTACCTGAGATAAATGACGATTTTGCAAAAGATGTGGATGAGGATTGTGAGACTCTTGAAGATTTAAAAAAGAAGGTTGAAGAAGATTTGAAACAAGAAGTAGATATGATAGCAAAAGAAAAATTGTACGACGATATCTTAAAAAAACTTATTGAAGAAAATCCTTTCGAAATCCCTGAATCAATGGTTGAAGAACAGGCTTACAGACTGGCTGACCAGACACTGCAACAGTACCAATATATGTATGGAGTATCACCTGAGGCTCTTGGACTTGACCGCAAAAGTGTTGCAGAGTCAATGAAAGATAGAGCCGAATTTCAAATAAAAGGCGCATTAATTTTAAACAAAATCGCAGAAACAGAATCTATAAAAGTAGAAGAGGCTGACGTTGATGCCAAAATCAGGGAAGTCGCTGAAAAGATGAAAAAAGATTTTGAAGAGTACAAAAAAGAACTCGTGGGAAGAAAAGTGTTGTCAAACGTAGAAAATAATGTTTTGACAGAAAAAATATTCGATTTTCTTATTAAGGAAAATAAAGTGGAAGAAAAAATAGTCGATAGAAAGAAAGAAGCAGAAGAAAAATCTCAGAAGGAAGAAAGTGCTGAGTAATACTAAATTTTAAGGTGGTGCAATGAGCTTTTATATTCCTTATGTAATTGAACAAACTGGACGCGGGGAGAGAGCCTACGATATATATTCAAGGCTTTTGAAAGACAGAATCATTTTCCTTGGAACTCCAATCGATGACAGTGTTGCAAATGTAGTTATTGCGCAACTGTTGTTTCTTGAGGCTGAAGATCCTGATAGAGATATATATATTTATATCAACAGTCCCGGCGGTGTAATAACAAGCGGGCTTGCAATATATGATACCATAAGGTACATAAAGCCTGATGTTTCAACAATATGTCTTGGGCAGGCTGCCAGTATGGGTGCAGTGCTTCTTGCAGCAGGCACAAAAGGTAAAAGATTTGCTGTGCCAAATGCGAGGATAATGATTCATCAGCCACTTGGAGGTTTTCAGGGACAGGCAAAGGATATTGAGATTCAGGCAAAAGAAATACTCAGGTTGAAAAAGATACTCAATGAGATTCTGGCAGAGTCCACTGGCAAATCTATTGAGCAGATTGAACTTGACAGTGACAGGGACTTTTTTATGAGCAGCCTTGAAGCAAAGGAATATGGGCTGATAGATGAAGTAATAACAAAAAGGGGTTGAAAATAACTTTTCCAACTATATTTTTGAAATTTGAAATAAAGCCCTTTTTTGGTTTATGAGGTGAATATGAAAAAGAAAAAAGAGATGCTGTTTTGTTCATTTTGTGGGAAACAGCAGGATGAGGTAAAAAAACTGATTGCAGGTCCTGATGTATTTATCTGTGATGAATGTGTTGAACTGTGCAATGATATTCTAAGTGAAGAGGAGCTTGAGTCTGTTAACACTGGCGACATTAAACTATTGAAGCCTGAAGAGATAAAAAAACTTCTTGATGATTATGTTATTGGCCAGGATGAGGCCAAAAAGATATTAAGTGTGGCAGTTTATAATCATTATAAAAGGATTTTGTTTGCCAAAAAGTCAGAAGTTGAACTTGAGAAATCCAATATTCTTATGATTGGACCTACAGGGACGGGCAAAACGCTCCTTGCAAGAACCCTTGCAAGAATACTGAATGTACCTTTTGCTATTGCTGATGCTACAACACTTACAGAAGCAGGTTATGTAGGCGAAGATGTAGAGAATGTTGTATTGAAACTCCTTCAGGCGGCAGATTACGACGTCCAGAGAGCACAGAAGGGGATTATCTTTATAGATGAAATAGACAAAATATCAAGAAAGACGGACAGCCCCTCAATTACAAGAGATGTTAGCGGAGAGGGTGTTCAGCAGGCACTTTTAAAAATTATCGAAGGGACTGTTGCAAATGTTCCTCCTCAGGGGGGCAGAAAGCATCCAAACCAGGAATATATTCAGGTAGACACAACAAATATTCTTTTTATATGCGGCGGAGCGTTTGATAAGCTTGACAGCGTTATAAAAGAAAGACTTGGTAAAAAAGCGGTAGGTTTCAATTCAAAATCAGTAAATGTAAATCAGATGAAGTTTATGGAGCTTGCTAAAAATCTTCAACCTGAAGACCTTGTGAGATATGGGCTTATTCCTGAATTTGTAGGCAGGCTTCCTGTGGTAGCTGTACTTGACGACCTGACAGAAGATTCTCTTGTTAAAATTTTAAAAGAGCCAAAAAATGCCATTGTAAAGCAATATGAGGAATTTTTTAAATTTGACAATGTAAAACTTAGCTTTACGGACAGCGCACTTCGAGCTGTTGCCAAAAGGGCTATTGAGAGGAAAACAGGGGCAAGGGGACTTCGTTCAATTATGGAAGATATTATGATAGACATTATGTATGATATCCCTTCAATGAAAGGATTGAAAGAATGCGTCATAAATGAAGATGCAGTAAACAAGAAGGGGAAACCTATTTTAATATTTGAAAACGAAAAGGAATCTGCTTAAAAAGGCGCTTAAAGGCGCCTTTTTTTATCGACCTGTTTTAAGAAAGAAGGAGCAGAATATGGAACAATATGCTGTAATACCGTTAAGGGATATTGTCGTTTTCCCAACGATGATAACCCCTATTTTTGTTGGTAGAAAGAGATCACTTAATGCTGTTGAAATTGCCAATGATACTGATAAAAAAATATTTTTAACGCTGCAGAAAAATCCTGAAAGTGAAAATCCGAAAAAAGATGATATTCATCAGATAGGTGTCGTTGCCGAAATATTGCAAACCCTTAAACTTCCTGATGGAACAAATAAAGTTCTTGTTGAAGGGCTTTATAGAGCAAAAGTAGTTGATTATATAGAAGATACGGATTGCAACTATGTAACTGCCCAGAGGATTGATGATGTTGTAAAAGATGAGTCTGTCAATGATGTTTTGAGGGAAACATTGCTTAAAACATTTGGGGAATATGCAAGAAGATTTGGTAAGATTCCAAAGGAGTTGTTTGAGACTATTTCTCAGACAAAGGATATGACGAAACTTATTTACATGGTGGCTTCCAATGTTGCAACAAAAATAACTGAACTTCAGGAAGTGCTTGAGATAAGTGAGATTGATGGGAAAATAGAAAAACTTATTGAAATTATTGAAACCGAGATTGAAATTTCAAAGATTGATGAGCGGATAAAGCAACGAGTAAAAGCACAGATGACCAAAGCACAAAGAGAATATTATCTAAATGAACAGATAAAAGCAATAAACAAAGAGTTGGGAAGAGATGAAGATCTCAAGGCAGATTTGCAGGAAATAGAAGACAAAATTAAATCATTAAATCTAAATGAGCAGACAAGGGACAAGGCGCTAAAAGAGCTTAAAAAGTTGAAATCCATGCCGCCGATGAGCTCTGAGGCAACGGTAGTAAGAAATTATCTGGATTGGCTTATTTCTTTGCCATGGAATGAATACACGGAAGATAAACTTGATATAGATAATGCAGAAAAAATATTGGAAAGGGATCATTACGGTCTTGAAAAACCAAAGGAAAGGATTTTAGAGTTTCTTGCCGTAAAGAAATTATCAAATAATTTAAAGGGGCCGATTTTATGCTTTGTAGGACCTCCCGGGGTGGGAAAAACTTCACTTGCCAAATCTATTGCTGAGGCTATGGGAAGAAAATTTGTAAGGATGAGTCTCGGCGGAGTGAGGGACGAGGCAGAGATAAGAGGGCATAGAAGAACCTATATCGGCTCTATGCCAGGTAAAATTATTCAGTCAATGAAGAAAGCAGGAAGTATGAATCCTGTGTTTCTGCTTGACGAAATTGATAAAATAGGGGTTGATTTTAGAGGTGACCCTGCATCTGCTTTGCTGGAAACTCTTGATCCTGAACAAAATTCAACATTTATAGATCATTACCTGGAAGTAGAGTTTGACTTATCAAAGGTATTTTTCATAACAACGGCCAATAGTCTTGAAACTATTCCACATCCCCTTCTTGACAGGATGGAAGTAATAAGGGTATCAGGGTATACAGAAAAAGAAAAGCATTCCATTGCCAGAAAATTTCTTATTCCCAAACAGCTAAAAGAGCATGGCCTTTCAGATGAGCAGGTAAAGATTACAGATAGTGCCATTATAAGCATCATCAGGCATTATACAAGAGAAGCAGGTGTGAGAAATTTGCAAAGGGAAATTGGCTCAGTCATAAGAAAGGCAGCCAAAAAATTTGTATCGTCTGAAAAAATAAATAAGATTGAGATTTCCGGCAAAAATATTGAGAAGTATCTTGGTATAAAAAGGTACAGGCTTGAAGATTTTAAAGAAGAAAGAGGGGTGGGTGTTGCAACAGGACTTGCCTGGACACCATTTGGAGGAGAGATTCTTCAAACAGAGGTAGCCGTATTTGAAGGTACAGGTAAATTGATCATTACAGGCCACATTGGAGATGTAATGCAGGAGTCCGCCCAGATTGCATATTCGGTAGCAAAGAGCAGGGCTTCCAAATTTGGAATCCCGGGGTACATGTTTAAAGATTACGATATTCACCTGCATGTCCCTGAGGGCGCAGTGCCAAAGGATGGGCCTTCTGCAGGGATTACAATGGCAACAGCAATCATTTCTGCACTTTCTAAAAAAGAGGTAAATTTGCAGTTTGCAATGACAGGTGAGATTACATTAAGAGGTAAAGTACTTGCTGTCGGTGGTATCAAAGAGAAGGTATTGGCGGCCCACCGAAATGGAATCAGAGAAATCATATTACCAGCACAGAACAAAAAGGACTTGACAGAAATTCCTGATGATGTTAGAAGGGTGACTCAATTCTGCCTGGCTGAAACTATTGATGAAGTATTGGATAAAGTTATAATAAAATAAAAGGGGTGATTAGCTTGGCTACAAATGCTGTTGTTAAAGTTGAAGGCGATAATGTCGATTTTGCCATAAGACTTCTCAAGAAGAAAGTTGAAAGAGAAGGTCTTATCAGGGAAATCAAAAAACATGCTTACTATGAAAAGCCTACAGAAGTCAGAAGAAAAAAGATTCTCAAGGCTCGTCGTAAGCAGCAGAAACTTGTCAGAAAACTTCAAGAAAAGTACAAATACTATTAAAAAATCCGGCCACCTGGCCGGTTTTTTTTATATCTTTTTATATCAAATAACAGTTAAAAATCTATCGAAAATGTGCTAACATCTTAAAAAAGGTGGTTTGTTATGAAGATTTCAGGGAATATTGTAGATGTTGTAAACCGTAAAATATTTACCGGTATTATCCATGTAGAAGATGGAAAAATAAAGGACATTTCAGAAGAAAAGTTTGAGTCGGATAAATATATTATCCCGGGTTTTATAGATTCCCACGTGCATATAGAAAGCTCAATGCTGCTCCCTTATGAATTTGGGAGAATTGCTGCAACCCATGGAACGGTTTCATGCATCTGTGACCCCCATGAAATTGCAAATGTAATGGGGCTTAAGGGGGTGGAATTTATGATTGAGAATTCCAGACAATCCCCGATAAAAATATATTTTGGCGCGCCATCATGTGTGCCTGCAACAGGTTTTGAGACTGCCGGTGGTAAAATAGACATAAATGATATTCGGTATCTGTTTAAGCGGTATGGTCTGAAATGTTTAAGCGAAGTGATGAATGTGCCCGGTGTAATTTACAATGATCCTGATGTAGTTGAAAAAATTAACTTGGCAAAAAGTTTGGGCAGAAAAATTGATGGTCATGCACCGAGACTTACAGGGGAGAGTCTGAAAAAGTATGTGGATGCTGGTATTGGCACCGATCATGAGTGTACTGATATCAATGAGGCTATTGAAAAAATCAAACTTGGGATGAAGGTGCAGATTCGAAACGGTTCTGCTGCAAAGGACTTTGATGAGTTGTTTGAACTTATTGATATGTATCCCGAAAACTGCATGTTTTGCACCGATGATTTGCATCCTGACAATCTAGTAAATGGTCATATAAACCTCATTGTAAAAGAAGCTGTGTCAAGGGGTGCGGACTTGTTTAATGTATTGCAGATTGCCTGCGTGAATCCTGTAAGACACTACGGCCTTTGTACTGGAACATTACAGGTTGGGGATAATGCAGACTTTCTCATAGTTTCTGATCTTAAAAATTTCGAAGTATTAAGAACATATGTCAATGGGAAGGTTGTTGCCAAAAATGGGGTTGCTGATTGCAAGCATCAAGAGTTTGATAAGATAAATAACTTTGCAAAGTATATGGTGAGTGAATCTGAGTTTAAAGTCTATTCGGAGATACCAAAGGATGTAAATGTAATTGTTATAAATGATGGAAGTCTTGTCACAGAAAGAGAGAAGGTAAAATTAAGACCACAAAATGGCAATTTATCTGCGGATGTTGAAAATGATATTTTAAAGATTGCAGTGGTTAATCGTTATAAAAAGTCAAAACCATCAGTCGGATTTGTAAAAAATTTTGGTATAAAAAGAGGTGCTGTGGCATCAAGTGTGGCTCATGATTCACACAATATTGTAGCGGTAGGTTGCGATGATTTTAGTTTGTGCAGGGTTGTAAATATCGTTATGGAAAATGAAGGGGGGGTTGCTGTTGTTGACGGCGGCGAACAGTTAATTTTGCCCCTGCCGTTTGGGGGCATAATGAGTGGTGAAGAAGGATATCGTGTTTCAAATCAATACAGGCTTTTGGATGAAAAAGTTAAAAAAATGGGCAGCCCACTTATGTCCCCCTTTATGACTTTGTCATTTCTTGCTTTGCTGGTCATACCAAGTTTGAAGATAAGCGATAAGGGGCTTTTTGATTCAGAAGATTTTAAGTTTATTAGTGTATTGGAATAACAGGTGACAAGTGTGAAAAAATAGTGTAAATAGTTTTTTATGAAGGAAGTTTTACTTTTTTTAGTAGGGATTTTGACCGGTTTTGTGAATGTGATAGCAGGTGGAGGTTCATTTTTAACGATACCTCTACTAATATTTATGGGGCTTCCGCCTACAGTTGCAAATGGTACCAACAGGCTTGGTATCTTTCTTCAAAGTCTTTTTGCGGTTAGAAAATTTCACCAGTATGGCGTAATCCCGGTAAAATTTGCCATCTTTGTAGCAATTCCTGCTACTTTAGGAAGTTTACTTGGTGCATATTGGGCAACAATTATCAGTGAAACTTCATTTAAGAAATATCTTGCAATTTTGATGATTGTTATCACTTTGATAACACTTTACAATCCTCTTAATAAGTTAAAGACCAAACAGGACGAAGACTTCTCTTTAAGAAGAAAAATTGCAATTTTTATTGTATTTTTCATTATTGGAATTTATGGGGGATTTATCCAGGCTGGCGTTGGTTTTTTGATTCTTGCAGGAATGATGCTAACCGGTTATGACCTTGTCGCCGGTAATGCCGTAAAAACATTTGTAATACTCATATTTACCCTTTTTGCCCTTGTCATTTTCATTGCAAATTCAAAGGTTAATTTTACGCTTGGACTGATTCTTGGTGCTGGCAGCATCATAGGGGCAATTCTTGGCACTACCGTAAGTGTTAAAAAAGGCAATAAGTTTATTCAATATTTTGTAACAGTCTGTATTTTTATTTTTTCCGTAAAACTTCTCTTTTTCAAATAAAATTCAATTTACATTTTTGAAGGAATTTTTGTCTTGAATAAATTTCCGTTTTGTTTATATATACCCCTATAGGGTATAGGAGATTATGTATGAATTATATTTTATCCGTAAAAGGTATGACTTGCGCTGCCTGTGCAAGACGAATAGATGTCAGCCTCAATAAGATTGAAGGCGTTAAAAATGTATCGGTTAACCTTGTGGCGGAAAAGGTTACTTTTGAGTCAAACAAAAATGGGATTCTTGATGAAGTTATATCAAAAATAGAGGGGCTTGGCTACGAGGTTGAAAGGGAAAGGGTTGATTTCATGATTGACGGTATGACCTGTGCAGCTTGTTCAAGCAGGATAGAAAAGCAGGTTGCTAAGATGAATGGAGTTTTAAGCTCGACAGTGAATCTTACTACGGGCAAAGGTACGTTTTATATTGCAAAAGGGATGATTTCAGAAAAGGACATAAAAGATAAAATTGAAAGCCTTGGCTACCAGCCCAGAGCATTAAAAAATGAAATATTGGCTGAAAGTGACAAAGCGATAGTTGAGAAAAAAATCAAACTGTTGCTTTCAATTTTTGTGTCTTTACCATTGTTGTTTTCAATGTTTGATATGATTTTTGATATATACATAATACCTGATTTTCTTTCTAACAAATATGTCCAACTTGCCCTTGGCAGCATTGTTCAGTTTTATTGTGGATTTCAGTTTTATAAAGGTGCATATGCAAATTTGAGACATTTTAGTGCAAATATGGATGTCCTTGTCGCTCTTGGAACATCTGCAGCGTATTTTTTTAGTGTTTACAATATGTTTTCGGGAGGACATCTGTACTTTGAGACTTCTGCAATTCTTATCACTCTTATACTTCTTGGAAAATACCTTGAGGAAAGAGCTAAAGGCAAAACCAAAGAAGCAATTTCAAAACTTATGGACCTTACCCCCAAAAAGGCAAGGGTCGTCAGAGATGGTGTTGAGTTGGATATCCCCACTGAAGAGGTTAAGGTGGGTGATATTGTTATAGTAAGACCAGGTGAAAAACTGCCTGTTGATGGTGTCATTGTGGAAGGGCAGACATACATTGATGAATCTATGCTCACCGGGGAAAGTGCTCCTGTGAAAAAAGGTGTTGAAGATGAAGTAATAGGCGCGACAATAAATAAAAACAATACATTCAAATACAAGGCGACAAAAGTAGGCCAGGATACAATGCTTTCTCAGATAGTTAAAATTATTGAAGAAGCACAGGGCTCTAAAGCTCCAATCCAGCGATTTGCTGACGTTATATCAGGTTATTTTGTCCCTGTTGTTATAGTTATATCAATTTTAACATTTATCTACTGGTATTTATTGGGAAGTCAGCACGATATAAATATAAGTATAATTAATATGGTGGCAGTGCTTGTCATAGCTTGTCCATGTGCCCTTGGGCTTGCAACACCCACTTCAATAATGGTGGCAACGGGGAAGGCGGCAGAAAACGGTATTTTGTTTAAGGGAGGGGAATATCTTGAAAAGCTGCACAAAGTGACAGCGGTGGTCTTTGATAAAACAGGAACAATTACCATAGGAAAACCGGTGGTCAGTGAAATTGTTGGAGAAAATAAAAATCTCATTTTAAAATATGCCGCATCGATTGAGAAATATTCCGAACATCCTATAGCAGAAGCAATAGTTTCTTCTTATAAAAATGATTTCTTTGATGTCAAAAATGTGGAAGCAATCCCTGGAAAAGGTATCATTGGTGAAATCGATGGCAAAAAGGTATTGGCAGGTTCAAAAAGATTTATAGAGGAGCACCTGAAATTGGATTCAGATGAATACAAAATTTCAGGAACAATCGTTTATGTTGCATATGATGGTAAACTTCTCGGAAAAATCTCTGTAAAAGATGATCTCAAACCAGGTTCAATTGAGGGGATAAAATTATTGAAGAGTAAAGGCTTAAAATTGTTTATGCTTACAGGAGATAACCTTCAAACTGCACATGAAATTGCAAAAAGTGCCGGAATTGAAAATGTTATAGCGGAGGTACTTCCCCACGAGAAATCGGATAAAATCAAAGAACTAAGAGATTCGGGAGAAATTGTGGCAATGGTTGGTGATGGAATAAACGATGCGCCGGCTCTTGCTGTTGCTGATATTGGGATTGCAATAGGCACAGGAACGGATATAGCCATAGAAGCAGCTGATGTAACGCTGGTAAAAGGGGATATTGTATCGGTGGCAAAGAGTATAGATTTAAGTCATGCAACAATGAAAAATATCAGGCAAAATCTATTCTGGGCACTTATTTACAACATTATCGGAATACCTGTGGCAGCATCAGGCTATTTGAATCCTATAATTGCAGGTGCTGCAATGGCTTTTAGTTCGGTTTCTGTTGTTAGCAATGCACTAAGATTAAAAAGGTGGAAGTTTAACAAATCATAAGGAGGAAAATTTATGAAAGAAGTAAAGCTGACTGTTAATGGTATGAGTTGCCATCATTGCAAGAATGCTGTGGAATCATCGTTAAAGAAGCTTCAGGGTGTGGAAAACGCCGAGGTAAATCTTGCGGAAAAGAGTGTTAAGGTGATTTTTGACGAGGCAAAGGTTAATCTTGAAAAGATTTATAATGAAATTGAGGAAGCAGGTTACGAGCCTGTAAAGTAAGAATTAAAAAAGCGGGGATATCCCCGCTTTATCTATTTAGGATATCCGCTACCTTTTTTGCCCAAAGGCACATATCTTCCTGAGAAGCATAAGCTCTATGTTTTACCCCAAAACTTATTCCGTCCTCCTTGAATCTCGGTATAATGTGAATATGGGAATGGAATACTTCCTGTCCACCTGCCTCTTCAATGTTTTGAATAATATTAAAGCCATCGCATTTATATGCAAGTTTCATTGCATTTGTGATTTTTTTTAAGGTAGGGTAAACTTTGTCTGCAATATCATCCGGAGCATCAAGGACATTTACAAAATGCTTTTTGGGAATAAGTAATGTGTGACCTAAGTTTACCGGTCTTATATCAAGGATGGCCACAAAATAATCGTCCTCGTAAACTTTGCTACATGGAAGTTTACCTTTTATTAAGTTGCAAAAAATACAGTCCATCTTTTCCTCCTGTGCTTTATATCTTTATTTTTGATATAAATTATTATAGTATATTTTAGCAAATTTACAACACAAGTCGTCCGTCGGTAAATGGGTTAATAGGTGAGTTACTTTGTTTGCAAGGCCTATCCTGTTATGGTCTAAGGTAATTCACCAAAAAATTAAGTTTTTTAAAAGAGGCAATGTTGAAAAATTATATTTTTGACCTGGATAACACTCTATACAGTCCGGAAAAAGATGTGTTGAAAGAGATTGACAGACGCATAAATATTTTTATGCACAGTAAGCTTAATCTAAAGAATGTAAATGAACTTAGAAAATATTATCGGGATAACTACGGGACTACCCTGTTGGGATTAATGAAGCATCATGGAACAAACCCTCGTGATTATCTGGATTTTGTCCACGATATTGAGTATGAAAAACTTCTCGATAAAGACGAAAATCTGATATCTGTACTTGGCAGCATTGAAGGTAAAAAGATTATTTTTACAAACGGCTCGTACATGCATGCAGTAAACACTCTTACCTGTTTAGGTGTTATTGATATGTTTGACAATATCTTTTCCATTGAAAACTATATTGAATATCCCAAACCTTTTGAGCCGTCATACGACAAAGTCATCAAAGCCTTACAGATTTTGCCCGAAGAAAGTTTGTACTTTGAAGACTCAAAAAGAAACTTAAACGCAGCAAAAAAGTTTAATTTTAAGACTGCGCTTGTTTGGGACAGGGATGAAGATTTTGATTATTCTTTTGATACAATATATGATATAATTCAACTAAAAGATGCAGAGGTGAATGTTGGATAAAACAACAAAAGACTTATACAGCTTTTTTTCGCACAATATCAGAACGTTCAATGCTGAGATTGTAACCACAATCGAATGTTTGAAGGTGGGTTTTATTGATAAGGATAGCGAAGAGTTTGATACTGTGTATGAGGCTTCATATCTTCTTGATCTATATGATTCGTGTTTGAGTATAATACTTGATTATTTAGATGGAGCAAAAATAGAAAAAAAGAGTGAAGAAGTTGATATTGTAAGGATTACGGAAGAATTTTTGGAGTCCATAAAAGGATATTTAACTGCAAGTGGTCTTAATATTGTGAAAAACTTTAATGATGAAATATGGTATACTGACAGTTATATATTTAAAAATATTTATAAAATTGTTCTTTATGAGTTTATCAAAACAGCGTCAAAGGGGATTAGTTTTAATATTGCAGGTGCGATTGAAATAGAAGCTGATGAGATTATTGGTGCGTTGCCTGATATCTTTAAGACGTTTCAGGAGATATTTGATAAAATCGGGTTTAAACTGAAGTTTGATAACAAGAAAATTGTTCTGGAGTATCTTTCATGAGAGTACTTATCGCAGATGATGAACTACGACTTAGAAAAGTAGTTGCTTTGCACTTAAAAAAAAGCGGCCTTGATGTTATCGAGGTTTCAAACGGTAGGCAGGCCATAGAAAAGGCAAAAGAATGCAAACCTGATGTTATAGTCCTTGATGTTATGATGCCTGAAATGAACGGGCTTGAAGCGTTGAGTCATATCAAGTCTGACAATATGTTAAAAAATATCCCGGTGATAATGCTCTCTGCAAAGGCAACAGGAGAAGATATTGAAAAGGGCATGGCTTTAGGGGCTGCATGCTATTTGACAAAACCTTTCAGCCCAAAACAGTTGCTGGATGAAATAAACAAACTGGGTGTAAAACTGTAAATGACCAAATTATATTTTCATGGCAGCAAAAATACATTTTCAAAAATTGCAAAAGAATTAAGCGGTCACTTTGAATTTACGGCTGATTACAATTCCTCTGATATAGTGCTGGTTGAAATGCTTGGTGAATCTGAAGCTGCTCAGCTTGACAAATTTAGTGGTAAGAGGGTATTTGCAATTTTTGATAGGCCTGACAGGAATCTCATTTCGGAAGTTAAAAAACATAAAATAGCTGGGATTTTAACAGCGCCTTTAAGTAAAGAAGTTTTACTGGGAAAATTGAAAAATCAGGCGGCTTCATCTGATTTGCAGGATGTAGTAAAATATGAAACACTTAAGGCCAAGATTATTGCTAAGGCTGAAAGTATTCCGCCGCTTCCTAAAATTGCAAGGGAACTTATCTTATTGTCTTCAAAAGAAAATGTTGAGATGGGGGATGTCATAGAGAAAATAAAGTCGGATCAGGGGATTGCTTCCAAACTTCTTAAAATAATCAATTCTCCATTTTATGGGATGAGAAAAGAGATAACAAGTATAGAAAGAGCAGCTCTTCTTTTAGGGCTTCAAACAGTTAAAAATATTGCAATTTCTCTGTCAACTGCGGACTTTTTCAATAAAAACTTTACACTTTATGGCACAACCGGGAAAAAACTTTGGGAGCACTCGTTTATTGTAGCAAGGTTATGTGAAGAAATGGCGCATTTTTCAAACCTTAATCCTGATACGGAAGCACTATACCTTGCAGGGCTATGCCACGATATAGGTAAAGTAATACTAATAGACTTTCTTTATGAAAATGTCAGTATTCCCGCTGACGAGTCAAGACAGCTTGGGCTAAATCATATAGATGTTGCAGAGATAGTCCTGAAAAAATGGAATATTGCCGGAAAAATTATAGAGTGGGTAAAAAATCATCATGAATTTAACCCTGATGTGGGCAGTTCAATATTATATTTTGCCAATATGCTTGCAAATGAGCCGGATTGTATTCAGGAGATTTTGCCTGAGCTTGCGGTTATTGCAGGAATTGACAAAGAGAGGTTTGGCAGTAAGATTGCCCAAATTTTAGGTGAGGATGTTTAGCTTTGTTTTACAGTGATTTTGCAAAAATCTTGACGAGCGCAACAATTGATTCATTTTTTGGACATTTGTTTAATCTTATTAAATCATCTGAATGTAAAAAGTATGCCGTTTTAAGATTTGACGGCAGTACGGTTGCAGATGTTGTTATCCAAAAAGGTTTTCATGAAAATTTCTTTATGGATATTTCTGATTTGAATTTTGAACAAAAGCCTTTTAATGAAAATATCTTAATAAATTTTTTCGGTGAAGAGATTAAGGTAGAGCTTGCTTTATATATTTATCACAACAGCTCACTTTTTGCTGCTGTGCTTCTCAATTCAATTAATCCCCTGTACCGTGATTTTCTTAAGGAGAATGCAGATGCACTATCTTTGAGATATTTTGAAATACTTGTCAAAGATAAGCGTACGGAAGTTTATGTGGAGTATCAAAAGAAGATAGATTTTATAAAAGTTGTAAGCAATATTTTCAGGAATTTGTCTGTTAATGAGCTTTTGACAGCAGGCGTAGGGCTTTTTTCAGATGTCTTTGCTGCACAGGCAAGCTGTGTAATTTACGAGGGGAAGTTTATCCCTATAGGAGTAAGTCAGGAAGATCTTCAAGAGATAACAGTAGATGGTGCACCCCTTATCCGGAAGATAACCCAGATGCAAAGCACTTACTTTATAAAGGAAAAAATAGAATCGGTAAAATATAATATAGAAAATATATTTTTTATATTTGAGCCAAAATATAAAATGAGGGTTGTTTTATTTAACATCAGTGTTGATTTTGCACCGGATGTGGAATTTTCTCAGATTGTAACTTCAATTTTGACAATTGCGCTGGAAAATGCCTTTGCCCATGAAAAAATGGTTGAGTTAAAAGTGCATGAATCTGAGATGCAAAAAACCGCTCAAATATTGAATATGTTTGTAAATAAAGAGATATATGTAGACTCAGAAATCAAAGGGTATGGTGTAAGTATTCCTGCGAAAGTGGCAGGTGGCGACTTTTTATATTTTGTTGAAAATGATAACGAATTCTTTGTCTGTATAGCCGATGTGTGCGGTAAAGGATATTCTGCTGCGGTATTGACGGTTGTGATGAGTACCTTTGCTGAAATGCAGAAACACAATGATAAATTTGATATCTTATTGCTGGCAAAAACACTTTCAGGGTTTCTTATAAGCAAAAATCTTGAAGGAAGGTTTGTTACCGCTTTTATTGGAGTTATAGATAAAGAGAGTTTAAATATTAAATATATTTCCCTTGGGCACGAGCCTGTTTATATGATCAGCAATGATGAAATTAATGAATTGGATTCAAATTATCTCCCCATTGGTATCATTGATGAGGAATATGAAATTCGCGAAGCAGCCCTTCAAAGGGGTGATTACCTGTTTTTGTTTACTGACGGGATAGTTGAATATATTGATTACGACAAGCTAAAATCTAAAATTCTTGAAATAAAACATACAAAACTTGAAGATTTTGTCAAATCGCTATATAAATTTTGTGTTACAGATGAAAAAAATCAAAAAGATGATTTTACCTGTGCAATTTTAAAAATCTGAAAATAAAGGGTGATATTTTGGAAGATAAATCAAAGCAGATACAATCTATGTTTGACAATATTGCGGGGAAATATGACCTTCTTAACAGGCTATTGAGCTTTAGAAGGGACGTGGCATGGCGCAAGAAGGCTATTTCGAAAATGGATATTACAAACAAAATGCTTGTACTTGACCTTGCCTGTGGCACGGGGGATATGATTTTGGAGCTTAAAAATCAGGTCAATGGTGCAAGGGTTATAGGAGCTGATTTCAGTATGAATATGCTTACTGTTGCAAGAAGAAAAGGGATAAATGAACCATTGCTTGCAGCAGATGCCCATTATTTGCCATTCAAAGAAAACTCTTTTGATAGAATTATGATAGCATTTGGGTTTAGAAATGTTGTGGACAAACAGTTAGGGTTAAGAAACCTTTATAGGATTTTAAAGCCGGGTGGAAGGCTCTGCATACTTGAATTTTCACAGCCAGAAGGAATCTTTTTTTCAAAAATCTACCGAATTTATTTCACAAAACTTCTCCCCTTTATAGGTGGGGTTATCTCAGGGAATAAAAATGCATACACCTATCTGCCTGATTCGGTTTATAAATTTCCCAAAAAGGACATTTACAAAGAGATGATTTTGTCTGCAGGGTTTAAAAAAGTTGAATTTAACCCTTTGACTTTTGGTATATGTGATGCAACAATCTGTTATAAATAAGGCGAGTAAGTTTCTTGAAGTTCTCGACAGAAAATACCCTGATGCAACGTGTTCATTGCGTTACAATTCTGCATTTGAGCTTCTTGTGGCTACAATTTTGAGTGCGCAATGTACAGATGAAAGGGTAAATAAGGTGACAAAAGTGCTTTTTGAAAGATATAAAACTGTTCAGGATTTTGCCAACATTGATATAGACGAGTTGAGAAACATTATTAAACCCACTGGCTTTTACAATAATAAGGCTGCCAACATAAAAAATATTGCCTTAACACTGTTAAATGAATATGATGGCAGGATACCGGAAAATATTGACGAGTTGACAAAACTTCCGGGAGTTGGCAGGAAGACCGCCAATGTGATATTGGGAAATTGTTTTACACCTCAGGGTATTGTTGTGGATACACATGTAAAAAGGGTGTGCAGAAGAATCGGGCTGACAAAAAATGAAACCCCCGAAAAGATTGAGCAGGATTTACTTAAGCTTATTCCGAAGGATAAATGGAATAGGTTCTCGCACCAGACAATTCTTTTCGGCAGGAATATTTGTACAGCAAGGAAACCCAAATGTGAAATTTGTGAAATGGCAACTTTATGTCATTTCTACAGAGGAGCTTAGATGGAAATATTGCTTAATTTTTTATTTATTTTCTTTTCAAGGATAGTGGATGTAAGTCTTGGTACCATTAGAATTATACTTGTTTCCAAAGGGATGCGAACACAGGCCAGCATATTGGGTTTTTTTGAAGTGCTTATATGGATTATTGTGGTGGCGCAGGTGATAAAATATGTCTCAAGTCCAATATATTATGTAGCATTTGCTGCAGGTTTTGCAAGCGGCAATTATATCGGTATGCTACTTGAGCAAAAAATTGCACTTGGAGATGTCCTGATTAGGGTTATAACAAGAGTTGAAGCTGACAAGCTGGTTGAAGCCTTAAGAAAAGAAAATTTTATAATTACGGCATTGGATGGAGAAGGGAAAGATGGTTCTGTGAAGGTGATTTTTGGTGTGATTAAAAGAAAAAGTGCAAAGAAATTTATACAGATTGTCAATAAATATAACCCAAATGCATTTTATTCTGTTGAAAATGTTTCAGAAGTCAGTAAATATGAGAACGATCCGTTGTTGAACAGAAAGTTTTATTTTGGCAATTTTAAG
Organism: Deferrivibrio sp.; assembly: GCF_055117995.1. NCBI lineage: Bacteria > Pseudomonadati > Deferribacterota > Deferribacteres > Deferribacterales > Deferrivibrionaceae > Deferrivibrio > Deferrivibrio sp. The sequence goes on from NZ_JBSQOT010000006.1 coordinate 65,109, forward strand.
AGGAAGTAGTTATGTTTTATCTTGATATGGTAGGTGGAATTGCAGGCGATATGTTTTTATCGCTTATGTCTCAAGCGTATGGCAGACTTGATGAATTTTGCGATGATATCTCTGATTTACTAAAAACAAAAGTTGAACTGTTTTATGAAGATGTTTTTGTAAACGGGATTTTATGCAAAAGACTTAAAATAAAAATAGATAAGGAGCCTCACATCCACAGGACGTTTAGAGATATTAAAAGTCTTATAAACAGTTCTGGTCTGGAAGTGCATATCAAACGTGATGCAGAAGAAATTTTCAAAATTATAGCAAAGGCAGAAGGGAAGATACACGGTAAAAATATCGAGGATGTGCACTTTCATGAAGTGGGAGCAGTCGATTCTATTATAGATATTGTGGGTGCAGCCTGGTATTTTAATAAACTTGGCAGACCTGAACTTATTGCTTCATGTTTGAAATTTGGCAGTGGCATTATAAAATCTGCACACGGTCTTATCCCTGTGCCGGCTCCTGCAACATTGGAAATATCAAAAGGTATGGCCTTTGAAAGAAAAGATATCAAAGAGGAGCTTACCTCGCCTACTGGCGCTGCGGTTATAAAATATTTTTCACTAAGGCAGGCCGATAAGATAAAAGGGGCTGTCAAAGAAATATATTATGCTACCGGAAGCAAATCTTTTAAGAATTTACCTAATATTACCAGGCTATTGAATGTTAGTGATTTGGCAAGCTCAGACGATGTGGCAGTGATTGAATCAAATATCGATGATATGCCTTCCGAGTTTTTTGATAGTGTTATGAAAAAGTTGTTTAACTCTGGGGCTAAAGATGTGTTTTTCACCCCAATATACATGAAGAAAAACAGACCTGCTCATAAAATCACTGTTCTTTCCTCAAGAGAAAAAATAAATCAGCTTAGTGAAATTTTGATAAAACATACTTCCACATTTGGTGTCAGGTACTACTATGTTGAAAGGGTGACTGTTGAAAGAGATATAAAGACTATCTTCTACAAAGGGGAAAAAATAAGGGTAAAGTACGGGAAATTTAACGATTTTGTAAAATTTAGTCCGGAATATGATGATGTTGTAAGTGCTTCTGAAAAGCTTAAAGAGCCTGCCTATGAAATTTACAAGAAAATAATAAAAGAGGCTTATAAAATTGAATGTAACTGATGTTCCATATTTCAGCAAGCTTTTAGAAATAGAAAAAAAAAGAAGGCTAAAGATATTTTTAGTAGGCGGTACAGTAAGGGACATTATCCTTAAAAGAGAGATAAAAGACCTTGATATTGTGGTTTTTGGTGAAGATTATGAAGTATTCGCCTATAAATTTGCAGAAGAAATAAAAGGAACACCGATAAAATTTAAAGATAATGTCAGAGTTGTCAAAGATGGTTTTGTTGTTGATATTTCCAAAACAAGAGGTGGGTCGCTACAAGAAGATTTGCAAAAGCGTGATTTTACCATCAATAACCTTGCAATGAATCTTCAAGGGGAAATGTTTGGTGACAAATCGGATTTAAGCAAAAGGATAATAAGGGCCATATCTGAAAACAATATTGCAGAAGATCCTCTGAGGGTATTAAGAGCATTCAGATTTGCCAGTGAGCTTGGTTTTGAAATATCAGATGATACTTTTAATATTATTAAAAAGCATAAGGATAAACTTTTATCTGTTGCTTTTGAGAGAATCTATGCAGAGATTAAAAAGACTGTTTTAGGGGAATTTTTTATAGATGTGTTTGAAGTGATGTGGGCTGAAGGCATCTGGGATGTTTTGATTCCGGAGTTAAATACATTAAAGGGGAAAGATAAAGGGATTTACCATAGCCATGACCCTTATGAACACACATTTTGCGCTGCCAAAAATACTTATAAATATGCAAAAGAATATGGCTTTTTTGAAGAGGATTTGTTTGTAATTTTTATTGCTGCAATTTTGCATGATATAGGTAAAGGAGCACCTGAGTACGCAAATTCAGGGGGAAAGTATATTGGGCATGAGATTAAAGGTGCCGGAATATCCCAAAATATATTGAGAAGATTGTGTTTTTCTTCCAAAGAGATAAGTTTAATAAAAAAAGTTATAGAGCTTCATACTATTGTAAGGATTTATGCTACTTCTAATGCCAGGAAAAGGACTTTACTCAAATTTATATTTGATTACAGAGAAATTCTTGATTTTTTGTTTGTTATATCCCTGGGGGATAACTACTGCAAGCCTTCAGCCTTAAGTAAGGTACAGGATATGGTTTCAAAAATAAAGGAGTTAAAGTCTAAAATAGATTTTGACAAATCTGAAATCATTACTGGCAAAGACCTTATAGAATATGGTTTTACCCCTTCTGAAAATTTTGGAAAAATTTTAAGGGATATAAGGTTCAGACTTGCAATCGGCGAAATAAAAGATAAAAGTGAGGCGGTGAAATACATAACTTCAAACTACAAGGGGGCTGTATGAAACTATTGCGTTTTGCAAAAGATAAGTTTGAGATGAAAGGTATTTACGAGGATGGAAAAATCAGAAGGGTGATAGGTTCATTTTTTGATAATTTTACTGTTACTGATGAAGTTTACAGTGAAGAAGAGATAGTTTTTTTGCCGCCTGTTATCCCTTCAAAATTTGTCTGTGTAGGAAGAAATTATGCAGAGCATGCAAAAGAACTTGGCAATGAAGTCCCTACGGAACCTTTGATATTTTTAAAACCTTCTACTGCAGCCAATGCTCATAAAGGTGAAATATTTTATCCTCCTATGTCTTCCAAGGTAGATCATGAGGCTGAGCTTGCAGTTGTTATTAGCAAAAAGTGCAGCAGAGTTGATGAACAGGATGCATTAAAATATGTGCTTGGTTACACTTGTTTAAATGATGTTACTGCAAGGGATATACAAAAAAAAGAGAATAAATTCACAAGGGCAAAATCTTTTGACAGTTTTGCTCCGTTTGGCCCTTTTATTGAGACTGAATTTGACTACGAAAATGTTGGTGTAAGGTGTTTTGTTAATGGAGAAGTTCGTCAGGACGGGAATACCAGAGATATGATATTTAAAATTCCATTTTTGATTTCATTTATTTCCAATGTAATGACACTGTTACCCGGAGATGTCATCGCCACAGGTACGCCTTCCGGAGTGGGTGGACTTAATATTGGTGATACTGTTGAGGTTGAGATTGATGGCCTTGGAAAGCTTGTAAATTATGTCAAACCAAGAGATTAAATGCTTTATGTGCGGTGCCTGCTGTGTGGCTTACGATATTTCAACACTAAAAAAGCCTGCAGGCACCCCCTGTAAATTTTTATGTAAAGACGGCAAATGTGGGAATTATGAAAATAGACCTCAGGTGTGTAGAAGTTTTAAACCTGACGAAATATGTGTATTGATATCGACGCTTGATTTTAATGATAAGGTCAAGGTGATAAAAAAGATTTACGGAATAAGTGAAGACTGACTAAATTTTTTTGTAAAGGAAATTTCTTAAAAATACAAACAGTTTGTTTTTGTCAATCTTAAATGTGACTTTGGGTAGATTGTCGGTATCAAAATTATAAATTGCTTCATTTTTTTCAAGTATAAAAAGGGTTTTAAGTACTTCCGGCTGAATGAGCCCTGTACTTTCTGATAATTTTAGTATGTCGAGAGATGCAAAATCGGTATTTTTATTTATAAAGTTATCCAAAATATAAAATGAGATTGAGGATACAAATTTATATTCCATAACATTTACATATTTTTTGTTGATATCATTTAGCCTGTCAATCAGGCTGCTCATTACTGAAAAATTGAACTTTGGTATTTTGGATGCAGCCTGTAAAAATGCATTTTTGGGGAAAGCCATCACTTCAACATCTGTTTTTGCTCTTACAGATGCAGACCTTTTATCTTCAAGGAAGACAGCCATTTCTCCAAAAATATTGATGTCACTGATAGTGTTTATAATATTCAAAGAGCCTGATTCATCCATTTTCAGGACTTCGAGTATGCCTTTAATCAAAATATATACATTTTCCGCCGTGTCATCTTCTTTGAAAATAAATTCGCCTGATTTAAAATTTTGAATATTTCCTACTTTTTTTTTAAAACATTCAAAATACTATCATCGATCTTAATATTTTTCATTCCAGCTCCTCATAAAATAATAGCATATAAATTAAAATTTTACAGAAAAAATGTTGACTTTTTTAAACCCTTTTGATAATGGTATCAGTCCTGAATGACAGTAGTGCGCCCGTAGCTCAGCTGGATAGAGCAACGGACTTCTAATCCGTAGGTCAGAGGTTCGAATCCTCTCGGGCGCGTTTTTTTTATGGTGGGTGTAGCTCAGTTGGTAGAGCCCCGGATTGTGGCTCCGGTTGTCGCGGGTTCAAGTCCCGTCACTCACCCTTTTTTTGCTTATGCGAGTGTGGCGGAACTGGTAGACGCGCTAGACTTAGGATCTAGTGTCTTTCGGCGTGGGGGTTCAAGTCCCTCCACTCGCATATTTTAGTTGCGGGTGTAGCTCAGTTGGTAGAGCGCGACCTTGCCAAGGTTGAGGTCGCCGGTTCGAGTCCGGTCACCCGCTTATTTTTTGTATTTCATACACTTCCATACTCAGAAATAAAAGAAATAAATGTCTGTCTTTTTAATTTTTATTTTATGCCTATATTTAAACATTCCCCTTGCAAACAGCATATTTCAAAAGTAAAATATTCATATGAAAAAGCTGCCGATAGGGATTCAGACATTTGATAAGATAATCGAAGGTGACTACATTTACGTCGATAAGACAGAGTATGCCTATAACCTGATAAATGACTATACATACATTTTTTTATCCCGCCCGAGGCGTTTTGGTAAGTCGCTGTTTCTTGACACATTGAAGGCAATCTTTGAGGGGAGAAAAGAGCTCTTTGAAGGGCTTTATATCTATGACAAATGGGACTGGAGCAAAAAATATCCTGTCATCAAGATAAGCTGGGCTGGAAATTTCCAGACCCTTGATTCTCTTCAAAAAGTTGCCCTTGATGTTTTTAAATTTAATCAGGAGATTTTAGGTATAAAATGCGATAGTTTTGATGATGTGGGCAGTTGCTTCCGTGATTTGATTCATAAATCTTACAAGAAGTACAACGAGAAGGTAGTAATTTTGATAGATGAATACGACAAGCCAATTCTTGATGTTATAGAAAATATTGAGCAGGCAAAGATAAACAGGGAGTTTATAAAGGGGCTG
>NZ_JBSQOT010000007.1:0-68211 GCF_055117995.1 Deferrivibrio sp.
TATCAAGGGCAAAGGCAGTTGTATAACTTCCTCTGATACCTAATTTTTCTTCATTTTTAAGAATTTCAACCCCTTCAGACTCAAGATCAACAATAAAAGCTGAAATACCTTTGTGTTGCAAGCTCTTATCTTTTGTCGCAAAAACTACCCCAATCCCTTTAAATCCACCGTTTGTAATAAAAATTTTGCTGCCATTTATGATGTAGTTATCACCGTCCTCTTTGTATGTAGTAGAGATATTAGCTACATCACTACCTGCTTCGGGCTCAGTAAGAAGAATACAGCCGATTTTTTCGCCGCTTGCAAGCTTAGGTAAAAATTCTTTCTTTTGCTCTTCGTTTCCAAACTGATAAATTGGGTCACATGCAAGTGAGGTGTGAGCTGAAATCATTACACCTGTTGAGCCGCAAGCTTTTGATACTTCTTCCACAACTATAATATAAGAAAAGTAATCAAGTCCGGCACCACCGTATTCTTCAGGTATATATGTACCAAGGAATCCCATTTCGCCAATTTTTTTCATCAAGTCAGAAGGGATTTCGTGGTTTTTGTCAATCTCTGTCGCAATTGGTCTGATTTCATTATTTACAAAGTCCTTTACAGTGTCTCTTAATACTTTGTGGTCTTGGGTTAATTCAAAATCCATAATATTTCCTCCTAAATTCCTTTAAAATTTGCTTTTCTTTTTTCTATAAATGCTGTCATGCCTTCTTTTTGATCCTGTGTAGAAAATAGATTGCCAAAAACTTTGCTTTCATAATGGTAGGCTTCATTGAGTGGCAGATTAATCCCATTTAAGATTGCATCTTTTGCCAATGCAACTGCAATCGGTGAGTTTGAAGATATTTTCTCTGCAGTTTTTAAAGCCATTTCAAGCAGCTGAGCTTTGCTGTCAAATACTTCATTGATTATGCTAAGGCTTTTTGCTTTTTCAGCCGGTATCATATTGCCTGTAAAGATTAATTCGTTGGCTATTTTTTCTCCAACAAGCCTTGATAGATTTTGTGTACCACCAAAACCTGGAATAATTCCGAGGGTTACTTCAGGAAAGCCAAATTTAGCATTTTGGCTGGCATAAATAATATCACAGGCAAGGGCCATTTCAAAACCGCCACCCAATGCATAGCCGTTTACTGCAGCAATCACTGGTTGAGGCATTTTTCTTATAAGCCTGAGGATATCGTGCCCTTTTTGTGCAAATTTTGCTGCTTCAATGGGTGACATGTTAGCCATTTCTTTTATATCGGCGCCTGCTACAAATGCTTTTTCCCCATCTCCGGTTATAACTACTGCACAAATATCTCTGTTTAGACTGATTTCATATAGGGAGCATTCTATCTCATTTAATACTTCCAGGTTTAGTGCATTGAGAGCTTCAGGTCTTGAGATGGTGAGTATTGATGTTTTATTTTTGGTGTCTGTTTTGATAAATTTATTTTGCATAAATTCCCCCTTATTTAATATTAGCACATAAAATCAGATAAATCTTTTTAACGTAAATGTCAAGTATAATATAACGCTATATTGAATTGATTGAACAAAAATTCAGGGACGTGCACTGTATGTTTTGCAATATTATGATATTTAAAGTATTACTGAAAATGTGTAGCGAATTACTGTGTGAAAAATATAGTTATATTTTCTTGACAAGTTGTAAAATTAAATATAATAGTGTGATTGATTGTAATTAACGTTAAGGTAAAGTATGGGTGAGGTTTATGAAGATTGATAATAAGGGATATTACCAGATAGGGGAAGTTGCCACGATGTTGGGTGTTACTACCAGGACTATAAGGTATTATGAGGAAATTGGACTGATGAGTCACCCCAAAAGGCTTGATGGTGGTATAAGAGTTTATGATAAGGATGATATAAAAAGGTTAAAATTTATTTTGAAATTAAAGGAGCTTGGGATAAGTTTGAAAGAGATGCAGGAATTGGCAGATATTTATAAAATACATCAAACGCCTGACAATATTATGCCAAAGCTTGTGGAAATTCTTGATTCTCATATTTCTAAAATTGATGCCAAAATTGCCAGGCTTGCTTCCCTTAGAAATGATATACTTGAATATAAGTCCAAAGTGATAGAAATAATGAAAAATAAATTTGGGGGTTAATTATGAAAAGAATTTTTATGCTTATGGTAGTTATGTTACTGCTTCCTTTATCTATTTTTGCGGTGGTTGTTGAGGATGTTAATATCCCTGACAATTATGTCCTGAATGGCAAAGAGCTTGTTTTGAATGGCTATGGATTAAGGAAAAAGTTTTTTATCAAAGTATACATTGGAGCCCTGTATCTGGAGAAGAAGTCCCAAAGTCCTGCTGAGATTTATGATATGGACTCAAAAGTGATTAAAATGCATTTTTTGTATAAGAAAGTTGATTCTTCCAAGATGAAAGAAGCTTTTGAGGATGGATTTAAAAATAATGGTGTTTCGAATATGGAGAGATTTAAACAATTTATAGATGTGTTTAATTTTGATGTCATGAAAGGGGATGAGATTGACCTCGTGTTGAGCGGTGATACTGTAATGGTAGTAAAAAATTCATCAAAGCTTGCTGAGTTTACTGATAAAGAGTTGGTGAATGCCGTTATGAAGGTATACATAGGTGAAAAGCCTGCTGATAGTGGTCTCAAAGATGGGATGCTTTCTAAATAAAAGAATCTGCTTTTTGAGTTGACACTTTTATCGCAATAATAATTTTGTCGGGGGGGGGCAAAATGCCCCCCCATTTTTTTAGTAGCGTATTCTCGTTTAACAGATACATACTGATGTATCGGTGTCCATATTTTTTTCAATAATTTTTATAAATGTCAAATGTCTTGCAATGCAATCAAAATATTCTTTAATAAATTTTTTATAAACTGCAAAATATTGATGTAATGACAGAATGTAAAGAGAATAATAGTAAAATAATGAGCATATGTCAATTTAATCCAAAATGAAATTAAAAATTTTTTTAGAACTGAATTAAAACTTTATTGTTTTAGTATATTTTATAACTAATTGTTGTTATATGTAAAAAAAGTTATTGTCATTTGTATATAAAAACCAGAGATTTTAATCTGAACAAAAGCTAAAAAAAATACTTGCATATGCTCATAAACTTGTATATTGTTTTCTTATAAATGAGCATAAGACAGTAACATTGTATACAGCAACAAGTCCTGGCCGGGTCTTAGAGTAAATATATGGTGGAGGTATGATATGAGAGTCGTATTGTTAGTGCTGGTATTTGCTTTAAGTGAATTTATAGTAGTAAATTCGGCAAGGTGTGAAATAAAAATCAATGTGCCAGAAGTATTTATCCAGTCTATGAAGAACATCAAAAAACAGTTTGAATCTGAAGATAAAGATAATAGTGTTATCGTTTTTGATGATGATTGCACGGTTTCTGCAAAAGATAATGTGAAAAAGATTTCCGAAACAGCAATTGATATTATACCTATGAAGTATATTGATGAGCATATGTCAAATAAATCTGCATCAGAATACGCATTTTTCATAACCTTTGCAACTGACAGAATGGTACTGGCTTATACCCAAAAAAGCAAGTATTCGACAGAAATTAACAGAGAAAATTGGCCTTCTTATCTCAGAAAATCAGAGGTAAAGTTTGGGCTTGTTAGCGACTTTACCAAGATTTGCAATGTAAGACAACTGCTTGCCTTAAAACTCTCACAGAGAAGTTACTTGCAGCCAAATTTATATGCTACTTTGTATAACAAGTCGCTTAAATATTCAAACGTCAGGGAGATTGTCGAAGCGTCACATCGAGGGGATGTTGATTATTTTATAACTTATAGGACTATCGCTATTGAAAATGGTCTTAACTACATTGAGTTACCTGATATGGCAAGCTTATCTAACGACTGTTATAAAGCTATTTACAACAATACTTACGTAGAGATTCCTCAAGAAGATGGGAGCCTAAAAAGATTAAGCGGGGACTGCATATATTTCAGTATTGCTGTTAAGAAAGGGTATGAAAATGACCCGGAAGTCACTGAGTTTTTAAATTATTTTCTTGGTGATGATGCAAAAGAGCTGCTTGAGTCGCATGGTTTTTACGTGGGGTTTTACCCGGAATTCAGAGGTGATCTAAAAAAATTAAGCTTTAGGCTTAGAGGGTTAGTAAATTATGCTGGATTTTGACTTGCATATGCTCATAAAAATTGTATATTGTATGCAATTTAGAATATATTGATATAGCAATATTGTGTGGTTTTTAAGTGGCATAAGCTAATAAATCATAGGGAGGCTTATTTTATGAGTTTTACCAGGCTAAAGTTAAGCAGAAGAAAATTTTTGGCTGCTTCTGGAGTTACCCTTGCTGCTGCCTCAATGGCAGGTGGCCTTAGTTCAATCAAGGCTGTAGCAAACGATGAGGCCAAGGGAAAATTAGGTGAGTTGGGCCGCAAATTTGTTCCATCATCATGTGCTATGTGTGTAAACAAGTGCGGGCTGATTGCTGAGGTAGTCAATGGAAAAATCAGGAAGCTCAATCCCAATCCAAAGTTTTTTAAAAGCAGGGCGATGCTATGTGCAAGAGGAAATGCTGGTGTGGAAGAGCCTTATAATCCTGATAGGCTTAAAGCTCCTTTGTTAAGAGTTGGCAAAAGAGGTGAAGGTCAATTTAAAGAGATAAGCTGGGACGAGGCATTTAAGATTGTTGCAAAAAATCTTGATGAAATTAAAAGAAAGTATGAAAACAGGTCTGCTGTTGCCTTTTATTCCACTGAAGGTTTTCAAGAAGAGTTTTTTCATTTTCTTGTTCAATCATATGGCTCTGCAAATACTGTAAGGCACCCGACTCTTTGCCTTTCCTCTGTTATTCAGGGTTGGTCTTCAGTGTTTGGTACTTACCCTGATGCTGATTTGACTCAAGCAGAATTTGTCATAATGCTTGGTGCTAACAGAGGTGAAGCGTTAGTAACTCCGGATTCGATTGATTTTCAAAAGAATAGACCAAAAGGTCAGAAGATAGTTTATCTTGATCCAAGATTCACTGTAACTGCAAGCAAGGCAGACAAATGGTATCCGGTTAAGCCAGGCACAGACCTTGCATTTATACTTGCAGTTACAAATGTAATCGTTGAAGAGGGACTATACGATAAAGAGTTTGTAGATAAATTTACTTTTGGTTTTGACAAATTAAAAGAGCATATAAAACCCTATACACCTGAATGGGCTGAAAAAGAGTGTGAAATATCTGCAAGTGAAATAAGATGGACAGCTCATGAATTTGCAAAATATGCACCAAGAAGTCTTGTCTATCCGGGAAGAAGAACTTCCTGGTATGTAAATGATGTTTATCTAAGGCGTGCATGTGCTATTTTGACAGCAATAGTTGGCAGCTTTGATGTACCTGGTGGTATAGTTCCAAAAAGTAGTATCCCCCTTGCAAAACATGATCCAATATTCCCATTTTTTGATATGTCAAAAGGGAGACTTGATGTAAGTTTTAAAGGGATAAAAGAGCTTTTGCCTGAAGATGAAAGGACTGCTGCAGGGCTTCCAACTGATTCCTGTACTTTTCTGGGGGAAAAAGATGGTAGCTGGCTTGCTTTCAGGGAAGCTGCGCTTCGCGGGGAACCTTATCCGATAAAAGCAATTATTGCATACAAGCAAAACCTTGTGGAATCTGCACCAAACAGGGAAAAAACTTTAAAACTTTTTGAGCAGATGGATTTTATCTGCACTATTGAAATACAGATGTCAGAGACAGCCTGGTATTCAGATCTTGTGCTTCCTGAGTCAACATATCTTGAAAGATGGGACCCATGTCATTCACTTTCTGGTATCTGGCCTATTGTTACATTCAGGCAGCCTGTAATTGAGCCTCTTTTTAATACAAAGTCAATGCATGAAATAGCTGCAGGGATTGTAAATGAAATGCTTAAAATTCCATCCCTTTGGGATGATGCAGACAGTGCTGATGTGGAAGACTTCAAGGCTACGCTTGTAGAAGAAATTTTGAATAAGCCAACGGAAGAGTTTGTAAAATATCAGCTTTCTAAATACCCTGGTGCTTTTGACCAAATTAAAAAAGAGGGAGTATTCTATCTTTCAGATAAACCGGTATATGGCAAGATGAGAAAAGAAGGGACAAGATTTAAGACAAAGTCAGGCAAAATAGAGCTTTATAATCTTAAATATGAAGAAAAGGGGCTTGATCCGTTGCCAGTTTACAGAAGACCTTCCCAGCCTGAGCCAGGGAAATACAGATTTATTCTCGGCAGACATGCATGGAATACCCACGCAGGTACACAGAACAACGAATATTTACATATGATTCAGAAAGAAAACTCACTCTGGATAAACACTAAAGAGGCTATAAGGCTTGGTATTAAAAGTGGTGACTATGTAAAAGTGAAAAGCAAGGTTGGTGAGCAGATTGTAAAAGCTTATGTGACAGAGAAAATAAGACCTGACTGCGTATTTTATGCACATGGCTTTGGGAGAATATCAAAAGGTCTTTCACTTGTTTATAAAAAAGGTGCTTCTCAGGCAGCAATACTGGAAGATAAAATTGAACCTATCTCCGGTAATGCAGCTATGCATGAAACTTTTGTAGAGATTAAAAAGGCTTAAGGAGCAGGAAATGAATGAGAAAAGATATGCAATTGTTTTAGATACAAAAAAATGCATAAATTGCAAGGCCTGTACTGTGGCCTGTAGAGCTGAGAATCATGTGCCACATGAAGAGGGAGCTTATAGAATATGGGTAACCGCGCTTGAACTTCAGGGTAAGTTTCCTGATTTACATCAGGATTATGAGCCTTCTCAGTGCCAGCACTGTCAAAATACCCCTTGTGAAAGTGTTTGCCCTACAAGAGCAACATACAAGTCGCCTGAAGGGGTAGTTTTGGTTGATTATGACAAATGTATATTGTGTAAAGCGTGTATGACTGCCTGTCCATATAATGCAAGATTTGTTCATGAACATCATAAGGCGATTGATAAATGTACTTTCTGTTATCACAGACTACCTGAAGGCAGAGAGCCTGCCTGTGTGGAAACATGTCCTACAAAAGTTAGGGTGTTTGGTGACTTAAATGATCCAAACAGCCAGGTAAGCAAGCTTTTGGACACTAATAGGTATTACCGTCTTAAAGAAGACAGAAATACCAATCCAAGACTCTATTATATAATTAAGTAAGGAGGAAAAAATGTCAACTCATGTAGAAAAAACAGGTAATAGTTTAATACAGATAAATCCAAGCAAAGCGCCTATCCCTTTCATAATAATAGGACTAATTTTGCTTGCTATAGGTGGTTATGCTACTTTGCAAGTGCTATTTAAAGGTCATGAAGCAGTTTATGGCGTTACAAGGGAAGTTCCTTGGGGACTATTGATATCCACTTATGCATATTTTGTAATTACTTCTACTGGATTAGCGTTTATCGGTGGTCTTGGTCATGCCTTTGGTTTTGAGAAATATTCTAAAGTAAGTAAGAGAATTGTAGTAATGGCGTTTGTAATCTTGCTTGCAGGTTTTACTCAGATTGGAATGGAAATTGGTCACCCTATAAGGCTTATGATTTATATGATATTGAGCCCTAATCTTTCAGCACCTATCGTCTGGATGGGAGTATTTTATGGTATAGAGCTTGTAATTCTTGCAATTGAGCTTTATCTTGTTTTCAAACCAAACCAGACAGCTAAAGATCATGAGACAGCAAAAGTAGTTGGCTTTTTTGCTCTTTTGGTTGGTGTATTTGCGACAAGCAACCTTGGATATGTTTTTGGTTCATTAAATGCAAGACCGTTTTATCATGGAGTATATTTTTCAACATTTCTCGTAATTTCAGGAATTACTGCCGGAGCAGCACTTTTAATGGTAATTCACAACATTATTTATGGTTGGAATATTCCCGAAAAATTAAATGGCACAATGAATGCACTTGGCAAAATTATGGGTATGGGGATTGCTTTAATGGCATTCTTATATCTTTGGAAGATTTTATCTTCAATTTATACTCAGCCAGGTGATGCATATTTGTCAGCTATGGCACTTATTAAAGGGCCACTTAGTAAAAATTTCTGGATTGGTGAGCTTGGGCTTGCAGTTGTTATTCCTTTCTTGATAATTGCGTTTACAAAGGCAAGAAACACAAGAGCCCTTGGAGTAGCAGGAATAATCTTTATGATTGGGCTATTTTTTACCAGATATGACTTTATTGTAGCTGGACAGCTGCCTCCAATGAGGAAAGCTCTTGAAGGGTCAGGGGTTGAAGCTGTAAATGGCCTTGTTCAATATTCCCCTTCAGCAGGCGAGTGGATGATATTTGCACTTGGTTGGGGACTGTTTCTATTTCTCTACTTTATGGCCGAGAAATTTTTAAACCTGGAAACAGAAGAGCATCACTAAAAGGAGCTGCAATGGCCAGAACAGATAAATTAAGGGTGGTCAGATCGTTACCATCAAAGCATGAGTTTAAGCCAAGTGGAGTGCCATCAGCAAGACTTAAGAAGATTGGGCTTACTCTGGATGAATACGAGGCAATAAGATTGGCTGACTTTGAAGGGTTCAGTCATGAAGATGCTGCAAAACTGATGAATATATCGAGACCAACCTTTTCAAGGGTAGTGGAAAAGGCCAGAAGGAAGCTGTCTGAATTTATAGTGGAAGGTAAAAAACTTGTAATTGAAGGTGGAAATGTTGAAATTGTTGAGGATAAAGAAGAGGGGAGCAGTTAGCTCCCCTTTAAATATTATTCATTAAGGTTAAGAAACTTTTCTGCTGCAAGGTAAAGGAAACAGCAGAAAGATATTGCTCCTATTACTATTGCAATTTCAGTGAAAGATGGAGTGTAAGTGACAAAACCACTTGCTGTTGCACCTTGGACGCCTGCTCCGGGTGTAGCAGCTCTCATTGGATAAAGCTGTCCGGCAATTACAAGGTCATATCTCATGAAAAAGATACCAATCACTGCTGATACAGCTGCTACAAGTGATGCTTTTATGTTGTTTCCTTTTGTGAATAGGATAATTCCAAAAGGTATTAAGAGTCCGAATACAGTCTCAAACAGCCAGAAATTTGTAGATAACTGACCAGTTAATAACTGCATTACGGTTTCATATTTTTCAGGTGGAGCACCGTAAATTGAGCTTATTAACTTCCAAATATCAAAGAATATCAATATTCCAATAAGAAGTCCGAATATTTTTGAGATACCAAGAAGTGCCTGCTGCTCTTTTACAGGCATATTAGCTGGCCCTTTGTGAGCTACATTAAGGATAATAATAATCAGGGCGCATCCTGATATAAGTGCTGACAGGATAAAGTATATAGGTAAATATGGGCCATGCCAGAAAGGCCTTGCCTCAAGAAGGCCGAAAACAGCACCTAAGTTAGAGTGAGCTGAAATACCTGCCAAGAATCCGCCAAGTCCTGCATAAAATGCACCTTTATGGTTGTGTTTCATCAGGAAGTAGAACTCAATAGCGATAAACACAAGGTAAACACCATAAAGCGTACCCATCCACCAGATTGCTGAATGAAAGTTAGGTGAAATTACGTTGTAAATCAGCATTCTGAATGGGTGCCCAAGTTCCATTCCGATTACGCCAAAACCACAAAGAAGTGTGAATATCGCAAGAATAATTGCCCTTTTGCCTATTACTTCATATTTTTCAATTCCAAATACGTGTCCCATTGATGAAATCAAACAGAGACCTGTACTGGAAACAACAAAAAATACATATGTAGAAATGAGTATCCCCCATGGCACAGTTCTTGTTACTCCAAGCGTCTCCTCATGTCCGTGAAGCAAAATATTGCCTACTCCGAATGCTCCAAGAAGAGAAACAAGGAGAAAAAATCCAAGCCACACATTGGAAATCCTTTTATTTCCTTCAAAAATATTAATGCCTATAGTTTCTGTACGGGTAGTCATAATTATCCTCCCTTATTATCTTATGTAGTATAACTTTGGCTTAGTGCCTTTTTCTGGCTTTAAGTTGAAGGTTTCATGTTCAACCAAAAGTTTTGACACTTCACTGTTTGGATCGTTAAGGTCACCAAATACCCTTACCTTTGGTGGGCAGGTTTCCACACAGGCAGGCTCCCTGCCTTCGGGTAGTCTGTGATAACAGAAAGTGCATTTGTCGATAGCCTTTATTTCTTCATTTACATATCTTGCGTCATATGGGCATGCAGTCATACAATACTTGCAAAGAATACATTTATTATGATCTACAAGTACTACACCATCCTCTGTCTGGTAAGAAGCTTTTGTAGGGCAGACATGCACGCATGGTGGATTATCGCACTGCTGGCACTGGGAAGGCTGAAAACTTCTTTTAATATTAGGAAAATGTCCCCTTACGGGCTTTTCAGCCACCCAGATTCTGTAGTTATAAAGCCCTGTTGGTACATGGTTTTCCATCTTGCAAGCCAGTGTACATGCCTTACAGTCTATACATTTTGTGTCATCAAGGACAATTGCGTATTTTTTATTGCTCATTTTGCACCTCTATTATACTTTTTGAATATCTACAAAGGTTTCGTGCATACATGCGTTTCCTGAGATTGTTTCTGCATAGTCATACAGAATAGCAGCTTCAGATGCACCCTTATTATAAATAAGGCTTAATCCCTTTGAAATACGTCCAAATCCGTGTACATAATATACTATGTCAGGTCTGATAAATTCAGTAGGCATAACTTTTACAATTTGCTCACCAGCTTTGCTTACTACCTTTACCTTATCACCAGCTCTCAAACCTCTTTCCAGAGCAACTTTTGAATTTATCCATAATGCGTTTTCGTAATCCCCATATGCTTCCAGAAGATAGATATTGTTCTGTGTTGAAGCATGAGTAAATTGGCCATGGCGACCAACTACAAATCTGAATTGCCCAGGTTTACCTACGGATGGTTTTTTGTAGACAGGAAGTGGGTCAAGCCCTTTTTCAGCGTATTTTACATTGTAAAGTTCAATTTTGCCTGTTCTTGTTTTAAATCTTGCTCCTTCAGCAAGCATTTTTCCATATTCTGGCTCTGTGGACAGATAAAATACGCCTTTTTCCTTCAACATTTCGTATGCGCCAGGATAGCCAGATAGGGATTCCTCTATTATGTGTTCCATTGGAACATCCATAGCTTTTATATATTTGGCTAAATATGCCCTGTCCTCATCGGTGGAATCTTCCCAGAATTCTGGCATATCATAGAACTTTTTGGCCAAATCTACTGCAATCTGGTGCATTGATTTTGTATCAAAAAGGGGCTCAATTACCGGCTGTCTTGCTACTACTATAGGTACTACACCACTTAAATTTTCAGCTGGATCCCACCTTTCAAGGTAAGTTGATTCAGGTAGTACTACGTCTGAATAAAAAGCGGTATCACTCATTGCCACATCAATTGTGCATACAAAATCCATCTGTTTTAAAAACTCAAGAGTCTTCTTTCTGTTTGGTACAGATTCAACAGGATTTTGTTTATAAATAAACATCCCTTTTAATGGATAAGGATTGCCGGCAAGGGCTGCATCTCTGTAAACTATCCAGCTTCCATCTTTTTCAGAAAGATATGCACAAGAATCTGTTGGCAAACTACCTGCTGTTTTAAACTCTTCAGGAAGTTTTTCCTCGAGAAATGGTAAAGTGCCATTATCAATTCTTTCCTTTGTAAAGTCATAAAGAGGAAATTCAAAGTCATGTTTTTTCAGCTTTATGCCTGATTTAGGGACAAGACCGCCTTTTCTGTCAAAAGCTCCGACAATTGCGTTCAGGATTGCACATGCTCTTCTGTAATATACGTCATTGGCATAAAAAGAACTTCTTCTTCCAGGGTACCATACGGACTGAGGAGCATTTTTTGCGAATTCTCTTGCAAGCCAATAAATTTCACTTGCCGGTATCTCTGTTTCTTTTTCAGCCCACTCAGCGGTATACTGTTTTACATGTTTTGCAAGCTCATCAAAACCATATGTGTACTTTTCGACAAAATCCTTGTCATAAAGATTTTCTGAAATAATGATATTTATCATTGCAAGCACAAGGGCAAGGTCTGTGCCGGGTTTGATAGGGTACCATTTGTCTGCTATAGCTGATGTTTTTGTAACTCTCGGATCAATGCACACAAGGGTCTGTTTTTTATGGTTTTTGGCCATATCAATTGTATCAGGAGTTATTATTGCTTCAGCTCTGTTTGAACCTGCCAACACAACAAAGTCAGCATTTAGTATATCTGCATCTGGGTAAGTGCCATATACTGAAGAATAACCTTGAATATTTGAAGCAAGACATAGGGTTGGGTGTCTTACAGTGTTGGTTGAACCGACAATATTTGCAAGATGAATGAAAAACTCTTCTTGGAATCCTTCGGTAGAAGCAAAACCTATCGCTGAGCGGTTTTCATATTTTTTGATGATTTTTAAAACATTTTCAGCAATGTAATTGTAAGCTTCTTCCCAGCTTACTTCCTTAAACTGACCTGAACCTCTTTCGCCAACTCTTATAAGAGGTTTTTTCAGTCTGTCAGGGTCATAAGGGACTTTTGCGCCAGCATTTCCTCTTGCACATAGCATGGCCCTGCTTTTGAAAAAGTGTGGGTTAGGGTTGAGTTTTCTTATGACACCATTGTTAACTTCTGCTACAAGACCACATTTGTTAACACAGATGGCACATGAGCTGTAAACAAACTTTCTCCCTTTTGTGTTTACCGGATTTTCTTTGGTGTTGCTTGAAGCAACTGCCTTGAGAGAAGATAGGCTGGAAGCAGCCGTGGCAGTAGCCAGAGCAGCACCACTTAAAGTAAGAAACTTTCTCCTACTTAGTTTGGCTTTTGATAAAGACATTGTTGCCTCCCTGTTGTTTAGTGATAAAACTTATTTTAGCTTATGTTTGAAATAAAAGTTATGACAATAACTGTCAATACTTTTTTTGTTATATATATGAAGGCTTTATAGCAAATGCTCAAAATTTTGATAAAACAAGATAAATCGACTCTTAAAGTATAATTAAAAGCATATGACAATAATATTTTGCGCAGATGTTTATTTGGTTATATGAATGGAGTCTGTACCTTTAAAGGACATTCACAACCCTGTCCGCAACGCTTTCTTTTGATAATTTCCTTTGAATTACACTGTGGGCAAGAGATATTTTCAGGGATGAATCCGGAATTATCTTCCCATTCGTGACCACAATTAATACATTTTAATTCACGGCTGTGGAATTCTATATATTCGTCGCAGGCAATTTTTATTATTTTACCATTTGTCAGTGCGTCAGTAACTAATTTTCTTGCCTGTTCAATTATTCTGCCAAACGTTTGTCTTGAAACTTTCATTGATTCAGCTGCGTCTTCCTGGGAAAGGCATTCAAGGTCTGCAAGCCTCATGGCTTCCAATTGGTCGATAGTCATCTCGATTGTCGGCACTTCAGGGCAATCATTGCATAAAGGCCCAAATCTGAAAAATCTTGGGCGGTGTCTTACAAGTCTTGGTTTAGGGGGTCTTGACATTCATGCCTCCTTTAATGAACTTATGTTTGAATACCAAGTTTTCGGTCATATGTCAATAAAAAAATCATACAAGATTTATAGGCATATGCCCTATATTTAAAAATTCAAATATATGAAATTTAAAAAATAAATAAGAGCAGATGCTCAAAAATGGTAAAATTTATTTTAATTTGTTTTTAAGTTTTAAATGTGCTAATCTTTAATTGAATATGATTTAAGGTTACGGAATCTTTTTTTGATGCGGAGTGTCATCTAAAAATTATGGAAAAGATATTTATAGGCAGGCAGCCAATTGTAGATTCAAGTCAAAGTATTTACGGGTATGAGATGCTCTTCAGGGATGATAAATACAACAATATTGCTATGATAGAAGATGCATTTCAGTCTATAGCGATGACACTTATAAATATATTTGAGCGCTTTGGTGTAGAAAGTCTTTTGAACAATGCCACAGGATTTATCAATGTCAACAGGGATTTTTTGCTCAGTGAGTTTGTTGAGCTTATTCCGAAAGATAAATTTGTTCTTGAAATTCTGGAAAATACTGTTGTGGATGATTACCTGGTTAGCAGAGTGTGTGAGCTTAAAGCTTCAGGCTATAAGTTTGCTCTTGATGACTTTGTTTTTGATGCAGATTATCTTGATAATTTTGGCAAACTTCTTGATAAGGTAAACTATATCAAAGTTGAATATCCAAGGGTAAAACATGACAATCTTTCGGTGAAGCTTAAAATATTAAACAAACTCCCCGCAAAGCTTCTTGCTGAAAAGGTGGAGACTTTTGAGGAGTATGAAAAGTGTAAGGCAGCGGGATTTCACCTTTTTCAGGGTTTTTTCTTTGCAAGACCCACAATTCTTGAAACAGATACCGTTGACCCCTCCAAACTTACAGTAATAAAAGTAATAAATATGATAAATAAAAATGAAAGTATAAAGAAGATTGTTGATATTTTTCAGACAAATCCGGTGTTAAGTTATAATTTTCTTAAATTTGTAAATTCGGCGGCATTTTTTTTCAGATCACGAATAAAATCAATAAGGCATGCAATAAGTCTTATAGGTATGAGGAAATTGCAAAGCTGGCTTATGCTTTTAAGTTTTGCCCATAAGGGTAAAAATGCAGTCAATTCACCTTTATTTCAGTCGGCCGTTGTCAGAGCAAAAATGATGGAATTTGTTGCATCAAAAGTATTTAAAAACGATGAGGAAAAAAAAGATACGGCGTTTTTGATAGGCCTTTTTTCTCTTGTGGATGTTCTTTTTAATAAACCAAAAAGTGAGCTCATAAGAATGCTTGGGCTTGATGATGAGATTGAAATGGCACTGCTTCATTATGAAGGAATTTTTGGCAAGATTTTAAAAGCGCTGGAATATGATGAATTTGAAGTTTATGACAATTTGTTAATGGTGCTTAATGAACTTAACATCGATTATAATACATTTAGTGAGGCAAAATTTAACAGCTATTCATGGTTAAACGAGCTGATGTCTTCAATATGAATTTCAAACTTCCTGGCTGGATATCATTTTATAAATAGCAAACTGCTTTGCAATTCTTCCGCTTCTGCCGCCCCTTTCGATTGCAAAATTTTCTGCTTCTTGCTCAAACTCATTATCCGAAGGCACACCATATTTATCAAAGTAAAGTTTCACTATTTCAAGGTATTCACTTTTCTTGAGAGGGTAAAACCCGATTGTTAATCCAAATCTTGCAAAAAGAGACGATTTTTCGTTTAAATCATCTCGTGAATAAATGTCGCTGCTTTCATATGCCCTTTCAGCTATCAGGTGTCTTCTGTTTGATGTGGCAACAAACATAACATTAGAAGGAGGTTCTTCAAGGCTACCTTCGATTACTGATTTAAATCTTCTAAAAAGTGCATCGTCATCGTCAAACGAGATATCGTCAAAGTAAACAATAAACTTGAAATGATAATTTTGTCTTATTATTTCGTATAATTTAAAAATAGAAATTATTTCTTCATCAAGAAATTCAATTATTTTAAGGCCACTTTTCTCAAATTTTTTAACAATTGATTTTATCAGTGAAGATTTTCCACACCCTTTTTCCCCCCACAGGAGCATATTCAAGAAAGGTCCATTATTTACAAATGATTGGATGTTTTTTACAGCAAGTATTTTTTGCCTGTCTATGCAAAGCAAATTATCAAGCTCATTTTCTACAGAAATATCAATAGGCGCAAGCTCACACCATAGCCATCTAAAAGCGATGTTACTATTTAGACTCATAGAATTTTGGCAACCTCTTTTGCAAAATAAGTTAATATAAGGTCAGCTCCGGCTCTTTTTATAGATGTTAGAGTTTCCAAAATAATTCTGTCTTTATCAAACCATCCTCTTTCAATTGCCCCCATAATCATGGAATATTCTCCACTTACGTTATATGCTGCCAAAGGTACATTGTAGGTATCTTTTGTTTCTCTGATAATATCAAGATAAGCAAGGGCAGGTTTTACCATAAGGATATCTGCACCCTCCAAAAGGTCGAGCTCTGATTCCCTTATGGCTTCCAACCTGTTTGCAGGGTCCATCTGATAGCTTCTTCTATCACCAAAATTAGGAGTACTTTCTGCCGCATCTCTGAAAGGTCCATAATAAGCTGAAGCAAATTTTGCAGAATAGCTCATTATTGGAATATTTTCAAAACTGTTAGAGTCAAGGATATCCCTTATTGCCATAATTCTGCCATCCATCATATCGCTTGGTGCAACCATGTCAGCACCGGCTTTTGCATGGCTAAGGGCTTCAAGGGCAAGGTATTTGAGTGTTTCGTCATTGTTGACGTCATTGTCTTTTATAATTCCGCAGTGCCCGTGACTTGTATATTCGCACATACATACATCAGTAATGATGTACAGATTTTTGGTATTTTGTTTTATTGCCCTGATGGCATTTTGGATTATTCCATTTTCGTTGTAAGCCTCGCTTCCTAATTCATCTTTATGTTTAGGTATCCCAAAGAGGATAATCGCTTTTATGCCAAGCCTCTCAAGCTCAATGCATTCTTTAACGGTATTTTCTATATCCATTTGATATATTCCGGGCATTGAAGGTATTTCCTTTTTGACCCCATCATATTCGGTAACAAAGAGCGGATATATCAAATCGTCAAGTGTTAATTTTGTTTCCCTTACAAGGCTTCTTATAAGTTCATTTTTTCTTAGTCTTCTTGGTCTGATAACAGGAAAGCTCATTTTGTCCTCCTTAATTCTTGTAAAAGCAACACAACCCCATATATGGTATATTCTTCGGGGTAGTATGAGTCTATATTTAGACTGTTTTTTAAAAAATTATAAGTTGTTTTCCCTATTGATATAAAATTTAATTTATTGATAAAACTATCCTCGTGAAAGTTCATAAAGAAACTCTCTGCTGCAGACGGAGATGCAAAAACAACCGTGTCAATTTTGTTTTCAGCAATAAAATTTTTCACATAACCACTTTCATATTTAATTTTACTGGTTTTATAGATAGCTACAGTTTCCACCAGGGCGCCATATGTGATAAGGTGATTTTTTAATTTATCTGAATGGGTCTCAGGTACCGGAATCAAAATATTTTTATCCTTTACATCTATATTTTCAAAATAATTTATCAGTCCGTCCGCTGAAAATTCACCTTGAGGGACGATTGCGTCGATACCGTAATTTTTTAGAAATTCCGCCGTTTTGCTGCCAACTGCTATATATTTTATTGCCCTGGCATCGGATTTATCCATAAAATATTTTACGGCATTTATGCTTGAAAATATTATGAAGTCATAAACCTTTTTCCTGACATTGAAATTCAGCCCCGAAGTTTCAATCATAGGCAACAAAAATGGATAAAAAAGATTACGTGACAAAAGGTTTATAAAATCAACAGACTGCTCTGGCTGTCTTGTAATCAAAATGTTTCTAAAAGCCATATCTATGAGTAAACTTCCTTCAAAATTTCTTTTCCGCCATTATTCAATATCTTTTCGGCAATTTTTTCGCCTAAATTTTCTGCGTTTTCAATGGTGTCATCCCCTTCTTCAAATAAGTGTTTTTTGCCGTCAAGTGAGGATAAAAGGGCTTTCAGGTGGATTTTGTTTTCTTCAATTGTAGAAAAACCTGCTATGGGTACCTGACACCCCCCTTGCAATTTTTTTAGAAAGGCTCTTTCGCATTTTGTCCTTATCATTGTAATATCATCATTTATAAAAGAAACTATTTCCTGTGTCGCCTTGTCATCACCTCGAAGCTCTATGCCAATTGTCCCCTGACATACAGCTGGCAAGATATCGCTTATGGAAATTGTTTCTTTTATGTATTCCGTGAGTTGGAGTCTCTTAAGACCGGCTTTTGCAAGAATTATAGCGTCAAACTCACCGTTAAGCATTTTATTTATTCTTGTGTCAACATTTCCTCTTAAGTCTTTTATCGTAAGGTCACTTCTGAGTTTTAAAAGCTGCAGCTTTCTTCTCAAACTGCTTGTTCCTACAACTGCACCTTTCGGTAATTCTCTAATATTGTTATACTTTACTGACAAAAAGGCGTCGTTTGGTTCTTCCCTTTTTGGGGTTGCAAACAGAGTAAGACCTTCAGGTAACTCCATAGGAACATCTTTCATGCTGTGTACAGCAATATCTGCACTACCATCGAGCAAAGCATTTTCGATTTCTTTTACAAACAGACCTTTTCCGCCAATCTTGGCAAGAGGGGTATCCAATATTTTATCCCCCTGAGTTTTTATGATTTTAAGCTCAACCCGTATATCTTTGTGTTTTTCTTCAATAAGGCTTTTTATGTAATTTGATTGCCACAGGGCAAGTTTACTCCCTCTTGTACCTATTATTAGCTTTCTCATTTATTCTCCTTTTAAATTAAATAATATTTCCACTGCCTCAGCTAAAGTGTATTTATCACCGCTTACCCCTAAATTTTTAAGATTCGTAAGGGGGGTATGCAGGGCTTTGTTCAGGTAAGATGTCAATGCATAATTTAATAGCTGCTCATCAATGCTCCCTTTGTATTTTTCCATAAGTCTTTTGATTTCGGTCTCCCGTATTTGTTCAAAATAGCTGCGAAGCCCTTTTATCGCAGGTACTATTTTTAATGATTTTATCCAGTATAGAAAATCTTCAACAGCTGCATCCACCATTTGTAGCGCTTTTACAGCTTCTTTTTCTCTTGCTTTTTTATTGGCTTCAACAACACTTTTCAAATCATCAATATCGTAAACATATGTATTTTCAATTTCATTGATTTTAGGGTCAATATCCCTTGGGACAGCAATATCTATAAAAAACATTGGTGAATATTTTCTTTTAATCATAATCGATTTGACATCTTCATAGCTTACGATGAAATTAGGAGCACCGGTTGAACTTATTACAATATCAGCATCCATAAGGTATTCTTTAAGATTTTCAAAAGGTTTTGCAATACCTGAAACTTCTCTGGCAAGATTTTCAGCTTTTTCAAATGTCCTGTTAGTGATTACTATTGAGTTGATATCTGTTGAAGAAAGATGTTTTGCTGCAAGCTCACACATTTCACCAGCACCTATTATGAGGGCTGATTTGTTTTTTAGACTACCGAAAATCTTTTTGGCAAGTTCAACTGCGGCATAACTTACAGAAACCGGATTTTCTGCAATACCTGTCTCGGTGCGCACCTTTTTGGCAATTTTTATGGTAGATTCTTCCAGTTTTTTTAAAAATCTGTCAACCTTTCCATAAATTTTTGCAAAATTGAATGCATCTTTTACCTGACCAAAAATTTGCGGCTCACCCAGCACCAGGGAATCAAGCCCGCAGGCGACTTTAAATAAATGTTTAATCGCATCCTTTCCGCAATAAGTGTATGTGTGATTTTTAAGCTCACCGATTTCTATGTTGCTTTCCTCAGCCACGATTTTAAGCACGCTTTCAATATTGCATAAAAAATCATCTGTTACGAGGTAGTATTCGACCCTGTTGCAGGTTGATAAAATAAGTGCTTCATAAATCCTTTCATTTGCAAGGATATTTGTGTAAATCTGCTCAAGTTTTTCCTGGGGTACTGCCAGACATTCCCTCAAATCAACAGACGCTGTATTGTGATTTAAACCAACTACTGCAAGTTGCATATTTCACCTTAATAAAAAATTGGCTACACCGTGATATGTCAACAGTATCAAAATAATTCCAATAATACTTAATGATGCTGCTTGTTTTGGCGTAAGCCCTCTAATTTTTTTTATGATTATTATTATAAAAAATATTATCCAGGTGATAAATGAAAATATTAGTTTTGATGAGAGGATTAATGTGCCATTCCACTCGATCAGCCCCCATATTATCCCTGAGATAATTCCGCCGGAAAAGAGCACAAAGCCTGTAAATATCGAGAAATTATTAAGGTTGTTTATTGTTTCAAGAGGTGGAAAATTTTTGAAAATCAGGCCAAAGTTTTTGTTTTTAAGTTGTCTTTCCTGCATAAAATAAAGAATCCCGCATAGTGCTGAAATAAGAAAAAATGCAGTACCTCCTATTGTAAGAGGAAGATGGATGTATATCCAGAATGTAGATAAGTGTTGTTTCTTGTAGACAATATTTTCAGATAAAAAGCCTCCTACACCGGCAGCTATTATAAATGGAAGAATCAATAGCGATAAAAATGGCCTTTTATATTTTACAAATAAAATAACATATCCGGTACCGAGAAAAAACATTGTCATACTGAGAATATCAAAAAGAGTTGATGCAGGGAATTGTTTTAGCGATACCCATCTGAGTATTATGGTTAAAAAGTTTAACATCACAGAAATAAACATTGATATTTGTGAAAAAATGTATAGTTTTCTGCTGTTATGGAAAAAATGTAAAAGGATAAGCAGGAAACTTGAAAGGTAAGCAAACAATGTCAAACTGTAAAGCATCTTTACCTCTTAATAAAAATGTTTTTTATTACTTGAAAGAGTGTAATATAAAGAAGAGAATTTGTTAAGGGTTTTTTTAAGGTGAATGATAAAAACATACTAAATTTGTTGGTTAAAAGCTGGTCAGTAAGCTGGCCTATGATTCTTATCATGATTTTTGAGTTTTTTATAAGCCTTACCGATGTATATATTGCAGGTATTATAGGCAAAGAAGTCCAGGCCACGATAGGACTTGTTTCACAGATTTATTTTATATTTGTTGTGGTGGCAAATGCAATTACCGTGGGCAGTGTGTCTGTGGTGTCAAGACTGTATACTGCCAAAGATAGCAATGAGCTTTCCGTAGCAATATTTTCAATATTGGCAGCAACCGGGTCTTTTGGCATATTGTTAAGTTTGGCAGGGATATTTTTGTCGGATAATATTATAAATTTTTTAAATATCCCTGATGAGATAAAAAAGTTTGCTGTCCCCCTTATCAATATATATGCTTTCGGGCTTATGTTTCATTATTTTCTGGTAAACACAAACGGGATATTGCGAGCTACTTCAAGAATAAAAATTTCACTTTTATCGATGTTATTGGCAGCAGTCTTGAATGTATCATTAAATTTCTTTTTTGTGTTTCACACCCCTCTGGGATTTAAGGGGATTGCCCTTTCAACTGTAGTAAGTGTTGTGGTTGCTGCCATTTTAAACCTCTATCATATCAGAATATTTTTGGTGCTAAAGAAAATTGATATAAATTTTATAAAAAGGGTTTTCAAAATTGGTTGGCCATCAGGCCTGCTTCAGGTAAGCTGGCAACTTGGCAGTACGGTGCTATTTTTGATTATAGGTATGATTCCGGAAAAGAGTATCGATGTAATGGCGGCCTTTACAAATGGGGCAAGGATTGAGGCTGCTATTTTTCTGCCTGCTTTTGCATTTAATATGGCAAATGCTGTGGTGGTTGGTAATTATATGGGAGAAAAAAACATGGAAGATGCTTTTAAATCAGGCTACTATACGGCACTAATGGGGAGTGTAATTATTACTTTAATTACAGTTATTGTTATTGTTTTTGCATGGCCTATTGCAAATTTCCTATCAAACAATGAAAATGTGGTGAAAGAGAGTGTCAATTATTTATATATCAGCATGATAAGCGAGCCATTTATGGCATTTGGTGTTATACTTGGAGGAGGATTAAACGGAGTAGGGGATACAAAAAGTGTTATGGTAAGAGTGATAAGCAGTTTATGGCTTATAAGAATTCCTCTTGCTTTTGTTTTAGGAATTTTTCTAAATTACGGCTCATCAGGTATATGGTGGAGTATGAATATATCTATTTTTGCTCAGTGTTATTTAATTGGAAGATATTATTTCAAAAAAAGGTGGTTATATAATGAAATCTGAAGTGCTTGAATTAAGACACAAGGAAATACTTTTTGAAAAACTTAAGCAGGTTGAAACTAAAATTTCTGAGTACAGCTTTGCTAACCTTTTTCTTTTTCGCAATAATCATAAATACAACGTTATTTATGATAAAGAGATTTTTATTGAAGGTGTTAGCTACGACAATAAAAAGTATCTTATGCCCACAGTAGAAATTTTTAAACTTGATAGACTTTATTTAAAGGAAATTGCAAGGGGCTATGATTTTATTTTTCCGATTGATGAAAAATGGCTTGATTATTTTGATGATGATTTTGAATATCATTTCAGGGATGGGGATACTGATTATATTTATACCGTTGAAAAAATATCAACTTTTAAAGGGAGAAAGCTGCATAAGAAGAGAAATCTGTTGAAACAGTTTATTACCAATTACAGTTATGAGTCAAAGCCACTGTTAAAAGATAATCTGGTTGATGCAATTGATATTTTGGATACCTGGCTTGAAGAAATAGGAGAAGACCCAAATAAAACCGATTACTACCAGTGTAAGGAAGCTCTAAATTTAATGGATGAACTTGTAATTTGTGGTATAATTTATTATGCGGAAAATGAGCCTGCTGGTTTTATTTTAGGCGAAGAGATAGATAGCGAGACTTTTGTTTTGCATTTTGCTAAAGGAAAAAGAAAGTTTAAGGGGGCGTATCAATTTATCTACAACGACTTTGCTAAAAGATTGCCTAAAAAGTATAAATATTTAAATTTTGAACAGGATTTGGGGAAAATGGCATTAAGAGTTGCCAAATCATCATATGTGCCGGATTTTATGTATAAAAAATATAGAGTAAGTTTAAAAAAATAAGGAGCTTTTATGACTGTATTGACCTGGAAAATTGGTGGACCTGCGGGATTTGGAATAATGAGTGCAGGACCAATGTTTGCAAAAGCCTTAAAAAGGAGCGGATATTCGGTGCAAGGGTATCCCGAATACCCATCCATTATCAGGGGCGGGTATAATTGTTATCACATAACATTTTCAAATGAAAGTGTTTTTTCAGTCTATAAGAGGTGTGATATTCTTGTCGCCCTTGATAAAGTAGTATTTGACAATGAGGATATTACCGAAAATATGACTGTCATTGCGGATTTTGACAGCATAAAGTTAAGCGAAGATATTGTTTGCAAAAAGATACATATTCCTATTAAAAATATATTAAAAGAAAACGATTTTCCCGATATAGTCAAAAATTCAATAGCTCTTGGAGCATCTGCAAAGCTTTTAGGGGTAGATGAAAATATTGTTTTTAAACTGTTTGAAGAAAGTTTTCCCGCAAAAGTTGTAAATATGAATATTGAAGCTGCGAAAAAAGGGATGCAGTACTGTGAAAATGTTATTCAAAATAATTTCAAGCCTGATGACAAGGTTAAGGATTATCTTGTTATGACAGGCAATGAAGCAATAGCTACAGGTGCAATAAAGGCAGGGGTTGGATTTTATAGTACATATCCTATGACACCTGCATCTTCCATACTTCACTATCTTGCAGGTGTTGCAGAAAAATATGGGATAATTGTAAAACACACTGAAGATGAGATTGCCGGTATTATAATGGCAATTGGTGCTTCATACGCGGGAGTGAGGGCGATGACCGGGACTTCAGGGGGTGGCTTAAGCCTTATGACAGAAGGGGTTGGGCTTGCTGCAATGATTGAGACACCGCTTGTAATAGCCCTAAGTCAAAGACCTGGGCCTGCTACGGGGATGCCTACCTGGACAGAGCAGTCTGACCTGAAATTTGTAATGAATATTTCGCAGGACGAATTTGTAAGGATTGTGCTAACTCCGGGCGATTTAAAGGAGCTGTTTGTTATGACATTTGAGGCTTTTAACCTTGCCGATAAATATCAAGTGCCTGTTTTTGTATTGACGGATAAATTTTTATCCGAATCCCATTTTTGCGTGGACAACCTTGAGTATGATGGTTTGGAAATTGACAGGGGCTATATTTTTGAAGGGGATGAAAGCAAACCAATGGATTTTTTCCCAAGATATAAGGAATTTAAAAATGGAGTTGCAATGAGAGTAAATCCAGGTACGCCAGGTGGTTTGTTTAAGGCTCCGGGTAACGAACATGATGATTTTGGATTTGTTGCAACTGATTCCAAAACAAGAATAAAAAACCAGGAAAGAAGGTTTAGGAAAGAAAATTATATAAAAGATGAACTGCCATTACCGAAACTCTATGGTAATGAAAATGCTGAAATTACTTTTGTTTGTTGGGGGTCGACCAAATTACCTTTGATGGAAGCATTGAAATTTACCGAAAAGTTTAATTTTATACATTTTTCGGCTGTCAACCCGATTAATTGGGAAGATGTGAAAAATATTTTTAAAGGTAAAAAGTTAGTTGCTATTGAGACAAATTTTACCGGGCAGCTTGCCTCAATCATTGCTGAAAAAACAGGTATTGTTATTGAGGATAAGTTTTTAAAATACGATGGAAGGCCTTTTTTTGTTGAAGAGATTTTAGATTTTGTTGAGAGGGGGAGATAATTATGAAAGCAATGGAATTTAATTCTGGTAAAATACCTGTCTGGTGCCCGGGTTGTGGCAATTTTGCTATATGGAATGCAATAAAAGGTGCTCTGGCAGACCTTGAGCTGAATGGCAAGGATGTAGTAAATGTTTCCGGGATAGGTTGCTCAGGAAAGATGTTAAATCATTTACGCACTTATGGTTTTCATACTCTGCACGGCAGGACGCTACCTGTTGCAACAGGTGTAAAGCTTTCAAATCACAAATTGACTGTGATTGTAAATGGCGGGGATGGAGACGGCTATGGAATGGGTGCCGGGCACTTTATACACGCAATAAGACGAAATCTTGATATTACTTATCTTGTTCATGATAATCATATTTATGGCCTTACTACAGGACAGGCATCACCTACTACTGATAAAGGCTTAAAGAGTAAATCTACCCCTTCTGGTGTAATTGATGAGCCACTTAATCCGCTGGCGGTAGCTTTAAATGCAGGTGCTGCTTTTGTTGCAAGAGGGTATTCCGGTGAGGTTGAACACTTGAAGGAGCTTATAAAAGAAGGGATTAATTTCAAGGGGTTTGCATATATAGATATTCTGCAGCCGTGTGTTACTTTCGGGAAAAAATACAGTTATGAATATTATGATGAGAGAATTTACAAACTTGACGAATCTTATGACTGTACAAGCTTTGAGAACGCTTTAAAAAAGGTATGGGAAAAGGATAAAATTGCTCTCGGAATAATTTATAAAATACAAAAGGACGAATATACTTCTCTTCATCCACAAATTAAGGAGAAAACATTGCTTGAAACAACTGGCAAAATCAGGGATATTTCCGAGGAGTTACAGAGTTTTAAATGAAATTTACAGTTTTTAAAAAAAGTAGTTGACGAATAAGAGTTTTTGTTTTATAAACACTCCTCGTCAATTCGGGGCGTAGCGCAGGTTGGTAGCGCATCGGTCTTGGGAACCGAGGGTCGGAGGTTCAAATCCTCTCGCCCCGACCATTTAAATCGCAAAAAAACAATTCAGTATCCTACTTAGATTATCATTGATAATACTCATATTTTGTTTGAAAAAATGATTATTTTTGAAAATTTTCTCCTTGACAAAAATTGATAGTGTTTATATTTTGACGTTAGCACTCGCTTATTGAGAGTGCTAATAGATGGGGTGGCTTTGATGTTAACAGACAGGGAAGCTAAAGTTTTAAAGATTATTGTTGATGAGTATATTAACAGCAGTATTCCTGTTGGCTCAAGGTTTATATCAAAAAACAGCGATCTAAATCTTAGCCCTGCATCTATAAGAAATATTATGAGCGACCTTGAAGAGAAAGGTTTTCTTGAACAGACACATGTTTCTTCTGGCAGGATACCTACCGATAAAGGTTTCAGGTATTATGTCGACCAGTTTGTTACATTTAATAAGGAGCTTATAAATAAAATAAAAGATATTGAGAAAGTAAATCCAATTAATATGGAATTTCTCTTTAAAGAGATAAGTCGCAAATTGGGAGAGGTTTCTCATTCCGTTGGATTTGTGGTTTCTCCTAAGATTAACAGTATGTATTTGAAGCATATAGAATTTTTAAGGTTGAACAGGGAAAGCGTACTCTGCATTGTTGTTACAAAGTCAGGTATTGTACATAACCTTATTATGAATATGGGACCGGAATATACAGATCAAGATTTGCAAAGGGTTTCCAATTATCTGAATATGAGTTTTCATAATAAGAGTTTGATGGATATAAAAAATTCCCTTTATAGCGATATGGCGTCAAAAAAAGAAGAATTTGACGAGGTCGCAAGAAAAGCAAAGCAGATAACAAGCGACTATTTGCTAAATCATGACTTTGGCGGGGAGCTTGTAATTTATGGCACTAAAAATATACTTGGACTGCCTGAGTTTAAAGACTCTGACAGTCTAAAAAATCTGCTTGATTTTTTTGAGGAAAAAACACTTATTTACGAAATAATTGAAAAGTGTATCCAGGAGCCTACCATAAAAATTTTTATAGGCTCCGAAATAACGGATGAAAACCTTAATTTAAGCCTTGTTACAAAACCTTACAAAAGGGATGATAAAGTGATTGGTACCCTTGGGGTTATCGGTCCAAAAAGGATGAGGTATCCTGATATTATTCCTGTGGTGGATTATACGGCGGAAATAATGTCAAAGCTTTTGAATAAAATCGGAGGAGAAGATGAGTAAGAGAAAGAAGGATGAAGAGATTATGAGCGAAGAGAATAAAAATAATGAAAATATTCAGGAATCTGAAGAGGCAAAAGTCGAAGAAAGTGAAGATACTGAAAAGCTGATGCTAAAAATGGAGAATGAATCCCTGAAAAAAGAAGTTCAGGAATCAAAGGACCAAATGCTAAGGCTTGCTGCGGAGCTTGATAATTTTAGAAAAAGGCTTTCAAAGGAGACTGAAGATAAGTTGAAATATGCTAATCAGCAGATAATTTTGGATTTTTTGACGATAATTGACAATCTTGAGATGGCGTTAGCCCATATAAAAGAGTCAGAGGAGATTAAAGCTCTCAAACAGGGGGTAGAGCTTACATTAAAGCAATTTAAGGATACTTTGGCCAAATATGGTGCAAAGGAAATTCAGACAAATATTGGTGATGAGTTTAACCCTAATTTGCATGATGCTATGATGCTTGATAGCGACCAAAATCATAAGAATAATGCAATAACCCTTGTGATGCAAAAAGGTTATACTCTTCATGACAGGGTCATAAGGCCCACAAAGGTTAGGGTAAATAAAGTAGAAAATATAGAGGAAAAGGAGGACTAAAATGGCTAGTTCTAAAGTAATTGGTATCGACTTAGGTACTACAAACTCAGTTGTTTCTGTTATGGAAGGTGGACAACCTAAGGTAATTATAAATGCTGAAGGGATGACCACTACACCATCAGTGGTAGCTTTCACCGATAGTGGTGAAAGATTGGTAGGGATGCTTGCCAAAAGGCAGGCAATTACAAACCCTGAGAATACTATTTTTAGTATCAAAAGATTAATTGGTAGAAAGTTTGACTCTGATCAGGTGGAAAAGGCAAAAAAAATATTGCCTTACAAAATTGTACCATCAGACAATAATGATGCATGGGTAGAAGTTAAAGGGAAAAAATATGCTCCTCAGGAAATATCTGCAATGATTTTGCAAAAGCTGAAAAAAACTGCAGAAGAATATCTTGGTGAGACAGTAACTGATGCTGTTATTACAGTGCCTGCATATTTCAATGATGCTCAGCGTCAGGCGACAAAGGATGCTGGTAAAATTGCAGGTCTTAATGTGCTCAGAATTATAAATGAGCCTACTGCTGCTGCCCTTGCTTATGGGCTTGACAAAAAGAAAGATGAAAAAATTGCTGTATACGACCTTGGTGGTGGTACTTTTGATATTTCAATTCTTGAGCTTGGTGATGGTGTATTTGAAGTAAAGTCTACCAACGGTGATACCTATCTTGGTGGAGATGACTTCGATATAAGAATTGTAAATTGGCTCATTGATGAATTTAAAAAGGAAACAGGGATTGATTTAAGAAATGATAAAATGGCTTTGCAGCGTCTGAAAGAAGCTGCCGAAAAAGCAAAACACGAGCTTTCAACTTCACTTGAAACGGAGATAAACCTTCCTTTTATAACTGCAGACCAGACAGGGCCAAAACACCTTGTTAAAAAACTTTCAAGGGCAAAACTTGAAAGTCTTGTAATGGACCTGGTTGAAAGTACGTTGGAGCCATGTAAAAAAGCACTGAAAGATGCTGGACTTACAGCTTCTGATATTGACGAGGTTATCCTTGTGGGTGGTATGACAAGGATGCCACTTGTACAGCAGAAGGTTAAAGAATTTTTCGGTAAAGAGCCCCATAAAGGTATCAACCCTGATGAAGTTGTTGCAATTGGTGCGGCAATACAGGGTGGGGTATTAAGAGGTGACGTTAAAGATGTACTTTTGCTTGATGTTACCCCACTTTCACTGGGTATCGAAACTTTGGGCGGAGTAATGACCAAAATTATAAACAGAAATACAACTATTCCAACCAAGAAGAGTCAGGTATTTACCACAGCTCAGGATAATCAGACATCTGTTACCATTCACGTACTTCAGGGAGAACGTGAAATGGCTGCAGACAATAAGTCAATCGGTAGATTTGACCTTGTAGGTATTGCACCTGCGCCACGTGGCGTTCCTCAAATTGAGGTGACTTTTGATATAGATGCCAATGGTATATTAAGTGTTTATGCAAAAGACCTTGGTACCGGAAAAGAGCAATCTATCAGAATTACTCCAAGCAGCGGCCTTAGTGAAGAAGAGATCGAAAAGATGGTCAAAGATGCTGAGCTTAACGCTGAAGCTGACAAGAAGAAAAAAGAGCTTATTGAAATAAGAAACCAGGCGGATACATTGATATACTCCACTGAGAAATCACTGAAAGAGCACGGTGACAAAGTAGATGCTGCTACAAAAGAAAATATTGAAAAGGCGCTTGAAGAATTAAAGCAGGTTCAGTCAGGCGATGATGTTGAAAAAATCAAAGCAGGAATTGAAAAACTTGCAAATGCTTCACATAAACTTGCAGAGGAGATATACAAAAATGCCGGTCAGCAGCATGCTCATGGTGGAGAGAACAACACCGATTCAGGCGCTTCACAAGAAGGGAAAAAGGATGACAATGTAGTTGATGCTGACTATGAAGAGGTAAAAGAGGACAACAAATAAAAAGGGGGCTTTTTGCCCCTTTTATTTTTTTAAAAAAAGTGATATATGAGCAAACTTAACATTCTTTAAATACAATCAAAAGCCGGAGGGGTTAATTGGCTAAGGATTATTACGCTATACTTGGTGTTGCAAAAAATGCAACGGATACGGAAATAAAAAAAGCTTACCGGAAGCTTGCATTACAATATCACCCTGACAGAAATCCTGACAATAAAGAAGCTGAGGGAAAATTCAGAGAGGTCAACGAGGCTTATCAGGTTTTGAGTGACCCTCAAAAAAGAGCTCAGTATGACCAGTTTGGAAGGGTTTTTGATGAAAACGGGTCTTCAGGGTTTTCAGGCCAGGATTTTGGCTCAACAATATTTGAAGAGTTTTTTGGAGATGTTTTTGGGGATTTTTTTGGCAATGCAAGAAGCTCCAGGCAGAGAAAAAGACCCCGTAAGGGTTCAAATATAGAGGTCAGTGTTGATATTGAGTTTAAGGAGGCATGTTTTGGTACATCAAAAAAGGTAAAAGTGCCAAAGACATCAAATTGTAAGCGTTGTGACGGGACAGGTGCCGAGCCAGGCGGAGTTACGACATGTAACACATGTAAAGGTACAGGGCAGATTACTCAAAGACAGGGATTTTTTACACTTTCCACTACATGTCCACAGTGTGGTGGGACAGGAGAGTTTATTAAAGAAAGGTGTAAAGAGTGTAAAGGTGAAGGTGCAATAAGGGAGTATAAAACTCTTGATGTCAAAATACCGGCAGGTATTGAAGACAATATGACCTTAAGAATTTCCGGAGGCGGAAATGACGGAATTTATGGAGGCCCGGCCGGCGATCTGTTTGTCCATGTAAAAGTTAAAGAACACGAATATTTTAAAAGAAAAGGGAGAAATATAATTCTCGATGTTCCCATATCATTTGTAGATGCAGCTCTTGGAACTACTCTTGATATTCCAACAATTGACGGGCATGAAACAATTAAAATTAAGCCAGGGACTCAGCCGGATGAGCAGATTGTGCTTAAGGGCAAAGGTGTACAGGATGTTCAGGGGTATGGAATAGGGAATATGATTGTAAACTTAAAAGTTGTTATCCCCACCAAGTTGAATAAAAAACAAAAGGAGCTTCTTGAGGCTTTCAAAAATGAGTCTGACGAGAGCACATATTCCTCGGAAAAGAGCTTGTGGGAAAAAATGAAGGGATTTTTTAACGGCTAAATGAAGATATTTAAAAAGGTTCGTTTATTAATAATTTCTGCAATAATTTTAAACTTGATTCTTATAGTTTCAATATTTAACACTGAAAAGAGAAATTTGGGACATTTCAAAGCTCACATGGTAAATTATGGCAAGCTGATAATGAAAACCCTTGAGGGTGGCAACCGCATTTTTATGATGAATATGGGTTTTTCAAGACATAACCTCGAGCTTCTTGCTGAGGAGCTTGCAAAAAATGAAAGTGTTAAAAATCTTATTATTTTCGACGAGCAGGGAAAAATTATATTTAGCATCAAAGATGTTGACAACTTGCAGTTAAAAACACTTGAAAACGGTGTACTTGAAACAGAAAATGAACTGATTCTGAGAAATAAGATAATTTTTGATCCTGCAAGAAGAAGGTTTGGCATGATGGGAAGGTTTGATGAGTTTCCCAGGGAGAAAATTGTCTTCAATGCGTTTTTAATAATGGACCTGACAAATTACAACAACATTAAGAGAGAAATTTTCTTGAATATATTTTTTATAATTGCCACTGAAGTGTTGCTTATTTTTATCGCTCTTTATCTGTTTAAAATTTTTAAAAGCTATATAAATACACAAGAAAAACTCAAGAAGATAGAAAAGGAGGCTGAGCTTGGAAAGTTTGCAAATGTCCTTGCTCATGAAATAAAAAACCCTCTAAGCTCTATGAAGGGGCTGGTTGAGTTTAGCGCAAAAAAGGTTGGGGATGATAAAATAAAAGATTATCTTTCTAAGTCCCTGGAAGAGATTGAGCGGCTGAATAAAATTGTCAATGATTTTTTAAGCTTTGGCAGACCCGTTGTCCTTGACAAGAAAGTGGTTGATATTAAGAGTATTTTTTTAAAAGCAATGGAAATTTTAAGGTACGATATTTCAAATAAAAATATCAATGTGGAAATTGAAGGGGAAACTTTTTCTCAATCTGTTGACAGTGAAAAAATATTACAGGTGGTTATAAATCTTCTTCTGAATGCTCTTACTGCTTCACCTGCAAATGAAAAAATCAAGATAATTTTGGACAATACAAAAAAGTCTTTTAAAATCATAAATAAAATAGTTAATAAAGATTTTGATGAGAATAAGTTATTTGAGCCTTTTTATAGCACGAGGGCAAAGGGGAGCGGGCTTGGGCTTTCCATTTGTAGAAAAATAATTGAGCTTCACGATGGAGAGATTATAATTGAAAGTACAAATCCTTTCGTAGTTTCGGTAAATTTGGGAAAGTCAGCATGAGCAAAAAGATACTGATTATTGATGACGAAAAAAATCACAGACTTATGCTCAAGATACATCTTGAAGAGGCCGGTTATGAAGTAATCGAGGCTGAAAGCGGTCTTGACGGCATATATATGGCTGAAGAAAATGAGTTATTTGCAATTTTGCTTGATATTAAAATGAGTATTATGGATGGTATAACAACCCTTTCAAAATTAAAAGAAAAAGGAATAAATACTCCTGTCATAATGGTAACTGCTTTCAACAATGTGAGGACAGCTGTTGAGAGCATGAAGCTTGGTGCCATTGATTTTATTACAAAACCCGTTGATATAGAATTATTGTTAAAAAGTCTTGAGAATATAGGTTTAAACCAGGTTGAATCAAGTGGTGAAGATGCATTGGTAGATTTTGAGTTTGAAGGTGTTTACAGTAAGGATGGACTCGGGAAAATCTTGAATCTTTTAAAAATGGTTTCGCCGACTGACGCATCAGTGATTATTTACGGTGAATCGGGCACAGGAAAAGAGCTTGTAGCAAGGGCTATCCATAAAAATTCAAAAAGGGCTGACAGGCAATTTTTAGCGGTGAATTGTGCAGCACTAAATGAAAATCTCATAGAAAGCGAACTTTTCGGGCATGAAAAAGGTGCTTTTACCGGCGCTACCAACCAGAAAAAAGGTAAATTTGAGCTTGCAGATGGTGGAACTATATTTTTGGATGAAATTGGAGAGATGCCAATTTCTACCCAGGCAAAGCTCTTGAGAGTTTTGCAGGAAAGGGAGTTTGAAAGGGTTGGTGGGGTAAAAACATTAAAAACTGATGTGAGAGTTATTGCTGCTACAAATAGAAACCTCGAAGATATGGTTAAAAAAGGGGAATTTCGTGAAGACCTGTTTTTCAGGCTCAATGTATTTCCTGTAAACTTGCCTCCTTTAAGGGAGCGCAAGTCAGAAATTCCCATGCTTGTAGATTTTTTTATAAAAAAATATTCGATGAAGTTTTCAAAAATAATTAAAGGTTATACTGCTGAGTATATTGAGAAGCTAAAAACATACAGTTTTCCAGGAAATATTAGAGAGCTCGAGAATATAGTTGAAAGAAGTATTATTTTGTGTAGCTCTGAAAAACTTACAGGGGATTTGTTGCCTGATTTTAGGGAAAAAGTTCAAAATGAATCAGTGCTTGATGTAAAAGAGAATGAAAAACAACTAATTTTCAAGGCATTGAAAGAGTCGGGCAATAACAAGTCTCAGGCTGCCAAAATCCTTGGTATTTCAAGAAAAACATTATATAATAAAATAAAGGAATATAATATTGAGGTGTAATTATGAGTGAGAAACCCTGGGCAGGTAGATTTTCGTTACCTACGGATAAATTTGTGGAAGAGTTTAATGCCTCTATACACTTTGATAAAAGGTTTGCTGAATTTGACATAAAAGGCAGTATGGCACATGTAAAAATGCTTTCGAAACAAAAAATTATTACTGATAGGGAATCAGAGGAGATTTTAAAAGGGCTTGAAATCGTTTTGACTGAAATTAAAGAAGGGAAGTTTATTTTTAAAACAGAAGATGAAGATATTCATATGGCAGTTGAAAAAAGATTAAAAGAGATTGTGGGGCCTGTTGCAGGAAAGCTTCATACCGCAAGGAGCAGGAATGACCAGGTAGCCGTTGACTTTAGAATGTATTTGAGAAGTGAAATAGGTGAAATTAAAAATTATTTAAAACTTCTAATGAAAGTTATTCTTGAAAAAGCCAGACAGGAAATAGACGTAATTATGCCAGGATATACTCATTTGCAGACTGCCCAGCCAATTCTCTTTTCCCATTATCTTATGGCTTATTTTGAAATGTTCAAGAGAGACTACCAGAGGTTTACAGATTTGCTAAAGAGGCTTGAATTTTGTCCTCTTGGTGCAGGTGCGCTGGCAGGTACGACATTTGACATAGACAGAGATTTTACGGCAAATGAGCTTGGTTTTTTTGCACCAACACTAAATAGTCTTGACTCTGTAAGTGATAGGGATTTTGCTCTTGAATTTTTGTCATCGGCATCTATTTGCCAGATGCACCTTTCAAGGATTTCTGAAGAGTTTATAATATTTTCAACTTCAGAATTTGCATTTATTGAACTAAGCGATGATTATTGTACCGGAAGCAGCATTATGCCTCAAAAAAAGAATCCGGATATTCCTGAGCTTATCAGGGGGAAGACAGGAAGAGTATATGGAAATATGGTAAGCCTTTTTACCACAATGAAAGGTCTGCCTCTTGCTTACAATAAAGATATGCAGGAGGATAAGGAGCCCGTTTTTGACACAGCTGATACTTTGAAGGCATCCCTTAAAATATTTGCTCCAATGATAGAAAAAATGACTCTTAAAAAGGACAAAATGTATAAATCTGCAAAGCTTGGTTTTTCCACTGCTACCGATTTGGCTGATTACCTTGTAAGAAAAGGTTTGCCTTTCAGAGATGCTCATCATGTGGTTGGCAAAGCAGTTGCATTTTGTCTTGATAAAAAAATTGACTTATCAGATTTGAAGATTGAGGAATTAAAAGGCTTTTGTGATTTGATAGATGATGATATATATAACTTTATTACCGTTGAAGCTTCAGTAAACAGCAGAAAAGCTATCGGTGGAACTGCAAAGGTTTCTGTTGAATATCAGATTGAGCAGGGAGAAAAGTTTTTAAGTGAAATTTAGGCTTGTTTTTTTTGCACTACTTTTTGTTGTGTTATCAGCTTGCGGGAAAAAGACTGACCCTGTACCTCTTGATACGTTTAAAATCCCGGTACCGGTAGTTGAAAGCATTATAAGTTTAACAGAAAAAGGGGTAACATTTAACAACAATAGTAATTACAGCCTTTTAATAGAAAAAGCAGATATTGTTGATGATTGTGTTCAGGATTTTAAAAGAGTAGCTGTTGTAAAGCAGAAGTCTTTATTTGATGATACAAATGTTAAAAAAGGTGAGGGATATGTCTATAAGCTTTATAATATTGACGAAAATCTTGAAATAGCATCGAAAGAGGCTGTAAAGAAAATTGTTTACAACCAGCCGGTGAGAGTAAAAAATATAAAAGAAAGCATAATGAGTGAAAAATATTTGCACCTTGAAATCGATTTCAGCGATGAAATAGGTTACTATGAAATTTATTTAAACTCAAAATTACTTAAAAAATCAAAACAAAATTCAGTTGATATTGTATTTGAGGACAGAGATACAAATTCAATAGAGATAGTGCCTTTTGACAAATATTTTAATAAGGGTACAATTTTCAGGAAAAACTACATCTCCTATTCAAAATTCAGACTTGATGATATTAAAAATATCAAGGTTATCAAAAGGGAAAGTGATTACATTGTAAGCTGGGACAGCGTGACCGGAGCTTCGGGGTATATAGTATATATTATTGAAGAGAATGAAAAAAGAAAGCTTTTTGAGGTGGTGGAAAATTTTGCCATAATCCCTTCAAAGGATATTTGCAAGATTGCTGTTTCTGCGTTTAACAGTTATGTTGAAAATAATGCAGTAGAAATAACTCTTTGTGGTAAGTAAGTTAAATTATTTCCTGCGTGAGAGTTGCCTTTAGGATATTTTTAATCCTTTCTTCAATTTTATAAAGTCTTTCAGCCAGTACTTTTGATAGGATGAAGGAGAGTTTGCCGAAAAGCATCTGATTATCAGACTTTATTTTTTTAAACGCATCTTTTGATAAATACAGGAGTGTTGTGTCAGTTTTTGCAAAAGCGTTTGCTGATCTTGGATAATCTGAGATGATTGCCATCTCACCAAAGACTTCACCTGTTTTTAGTGTTGTGATAAAAAATACCACCTGGTTGGAGATAATTTTCGAAACACCCACTTCGCCTTCAACAATTATATAGAGTTTATCCCCTTGTTCCCCTTCTCTTATAATATCTTCCCCTTTTTTATAGGTTTCTACTTCACAAAATGATAGTATCTCTGTCAGCTCTTCTCGGGAAAGTTCAACAAATTTATGATCAGTCTTTAAAATCGAGAAGTATTTTTCTGCACTCATTTTTACCCCCGGGCTTGCTAATATCTGTTATAATATGCTATAAAAATTTTAAAGGCAATAAGAAAGGGGGTAAAGATGTCAGAATTTAGAATAGAAAAAGACAGTATGGGAGAAATGAAAGTGCCTGCAGCTGCATATTGGGGGGCACAAACTGCAAGGGCTATGTCCAATTTCAACATAAGTGGAAAAAGATTGCCAAAAGAATTTATAAATGCTGTTGCAATAATTAAGATGGCGGCAGCCAATGCAAATTTGAAATTAAAGCTAATAGATGAGGAGAAGGCTTACGCAATTATAAAAGCTGCTCTTGAAATTGTGGATGGCAAGCATGATGAACAATTTCCCATTGATGTTTTTCAGACGGGTTCAGGGACATCCACCAATATGAATGTTAACGAGGTAATTGCTAACAGGGCCATTGAGATTTTAGGTGGCAAACTTGGGGATAAAGGGCTTTGTCATCCTAATGACGATGTCAACAAGGGGCAGTCAAGCAATGATGTTATTCCCACTGCAATACATATTTCAGCGGCACTGTTGATGAAAAATCTTGTATTTGCCCTTGAAGGACTGAAAGATTCCCTTAAAGAAAAGGCTGAAGAGTTTAAAAATGTAATAAAAATAGGCAGGACCCATCTAATGGATGCAGTGCCAATGACTCTGGGGCAGGAATTTTCAGGTTATGCCTCTCAGATTGAAAAATCTGTAATTAGATTTCTTGATCAGGAGAAATGGATACTGGAATTACCTTTGGGTGGTACTGCACTTGGTACAGGTATAAATACACATAAAGATTTTGCAAAATACGCCATTCAAGAGATATCAGAGTATACCGGAATCGATTTCAGACAGGCTGACAATCTTTTTGAAGGGATTGCAGCAAAGGATGGGGTAGTTTCCCTTGCAGGTGCAATGAATTGCCTTTCAGTCAGTCTTATGAAAATAGCAAATGATTTGAGGCTATTAAGTTCAGGGCCAAGGTGCGGAATCGCTGAAATTACTCTCCCTTCTTTGCAACCTGGCAGCTCTATTATGCCAGGCAAGGTTAATCCCGTAATCCCTGAAGCCACAATACAGGTAGCAGCTGAAGTGATGGGAAATTGCCAGACTATTACAATAGCAGGGGCAAGTAGTTTGCTCGATTTGAACGTTATGATGCCCCTTATAGCAGATAATCTTATATACTCTCTGAAACTGCTGACAAATATTTGCAGTCACTTAAGTGAGTTTTGCATAAAGGGTATAAAGGCAAATATTGAGAGATGCAATGAATTGGTAGATTGGTCGATGGCAATTGTTACCCCTCTGGCTGCTAAAGTGGGCTATGATAAGGCTGCTGAAATAGCTTATAAGGCATTCAATGAGAGAAAAACAGTAAAAGATGTGGTAAAAAGTATGAATATTCTCCCTGAGGATGAGGTTGAGAAAATTTTTGATCCGAAGTCAATGGTGTAAATATGGAGCTAAATTTTAAAGTTGACGAAAAACTTTGTATTGCATGTAAAAACTGCGTTGAAGATTGCCCTGTAAAAATAATTGGATTTGATGGGTTGCCTTTTGTAAAAGATGATTCTGCCTGTCTCATGTGCCAGCACTGTCTTGCTGTTTGCCCCACAGGAGCATTGTCGATATTTGGCAAAAATCCTCTGAAGAGTATAAACTCTCAGGAGATCAATATAGATGGAAATGAGTTGGAAAAATTTATAAAATACAGAAAAACAATAAGAAAATTCAAACAGGATGAACTTCCCCTTGAGACTATAAATAAGTTAATCGAAGTGACCAGTTATGCTCCAAGCGGTCATAACAGCAAAAAAACAATGCTTACTGTTACCGGCACAAAAAAAGAAACAGATAGTCTGATTAATTTAATGATGGACAGATTCGAAAAATATCTGGAAAACAACAGGTTGCCGGGCAAATACGGTTTTTTAAAGTATGTGCTATATCAATACAAAAAGAAAGGGATTGATATAACCTTTAGAGGAGCTCCGCATATTATAATTACTTCTATACCTGAAGGGGACAATATATCTTATGTGGATACAATTATCGCACTTAGTTATTTTGAAATATACGCTCACAGTCTCAATATCGGGACAGTCTGGAGCGGAATAGGGAAATATTATTTTGACTTAATGCCAGAATTAAAAGATTTTTTACAAATACCTCCTGGTTACAAAATAGGATATTTAATGGGTTTTGGTTTTTCTGCAGTTAAATATTATCGCACTGCACAACATGACAAGTTACAACATAAAATACTGGGGCTTTAAGCCCCTTTTTTATTAGAATTTATTGTAGTGAATCCTTTCAGGTTTGAATCTGTCCACCTCAAACCCTTTTTTGTCAGAATACCCAACAATTACAAGTCCAAGTGGAATTATATTATCAGGAAGGTCGAAAAAATCTTTAAATTCTTTGACCCTTTCTTCTGTTGGGTAAATTCCACACCACACTGTTTGTAGATTTAAGGCAGGTGCTCCTGTTAAAATGTTCATTATCGCAGCTGAGCAATCCTGTACCCAGTATCCTTTGTATTTTTCAAGTGTTGTATCGGCAAGTACTATAATTCCCAATGGTGCATCATAAAGCATTTTGGCGTAAGGATGCATATCGGCGATTTTATTTTTTATACCTGTATCATCAACAACAATAAAGTGCCATGGCTGTTGGTTACCTGCGGACGGAGCACACATGGCAAGTTTTAAGAGCTCGTTTACCTTTTCTTTTTCAACTGGTGTCGGTTTAAAACTTCTTATACTCCTTCTTGTCTTTATTGCGGTGATTACATCCATACTATCCTCCTTCT
The DNA here is from genome assembly GCF_055117995.1 of Deferrivibrio sp. Classification (NCBI taxonomy): domain Bacteria; kingdom Pseudomonadati; phylum Deferribacterota; class Deferribacteres; order Deferribacterales; family Deferrivibrionaceae; genus Deferrivibrio; species Deferrivibrio sp. The sequence goes on from NZ_JBSQOT010000007.1 coordinate 38,367, forward strand.
ATAGTTTTTGTTCTATTTTAAGAGATAGGGTTGAAGTGTCAAGGTTTCCTTTTACTTCATAAAAGCAGGAAGTTCAAAAAAATCTTGACTTTATTTTTTAAGCTTGTTATTAAATACAGCTCAATTTATAAAAATAAGAGGTGTTAAATGGCACATACATTGTCAGCTAAAAAAAGAATTAGACAGTCTGAGAAGAGAAGGCTCAGAAACAAAGCTTACAAATCAAAAATGAAAACATTGACAAAAAAGTTTATAGCTGCTGTAAACAGTGGTGACCTGAGTGTCGCTGAGGAAAGTTTTAAAACTGTTTCTAAAGAAATATTAAAGATTTCTTCTAAAGGTGTTATCCATAAAAATCAGGCAGCAAGAAGGGTTTCAAGACTTGCAAAAAAATTAAATTCACTTAAGTCTGCTTAATAAAAGGGGCTTTAGAGCCCCTTTACTTTTTTAAATTTTCACAACAACTCTGCCGGAAATCTGACCTTTCAAAATAAGGTCTATTTTTTCTGATAACTCGTTAAGAGAAACTTCTTCATATATATTTTTTACGAAATCTTTATTCCACCTGTTTGCAATATTGTTCCATACTTTTTCCTTAACTTCCAGCGGTTGTTCAACGGAATCTATTCCTAACAGGTTTACACCCCTTAAAATAAAAGGAAAAACAGTCATATTTAATTCGGCAGACTTTGTGAGACCGCATGTAGTTGCTGAACACCCGTATTTCAATGACTTTATGGCTGTAGTAAGAATATTGCCTCCAACAGTATCCACCACACCTGACCATCTTGGCTTGAGCAGAGGTTTTCCACTTTCATCATCAACTTCTTTTCTGCTTAAGACTTCTGATGCGCCTAATTTTTTCAAAAAGTCGATTTTTTCCTGTTTACCTGTGGCAGCAACAACTCTGTATCCTGATTCGGCGAGCATAGAAACTGCCATTGAGCCTACCCCTCCGGTAGCACCTGTTACCAGGACTTCACCAATGTCTGGCTTTAACCCGTATTTTTCAAGCTGAAGAATTGAAAGCGCAGCAGTAAAACCCGCTGTGCCAAAAACCATACTGTCCTTGAGAGATAAGGTTGAAGGTTTTTTGATAATCCAGGAAGAAGGCACGGAGATATATTCTCCAAATCCGCCTGGGGTGTTCATTCCAAGGTCATAGCCGGTAACTATAACTTCATCACCTTTTTTGAATTTATCTGATTTGGAACTATAAACTATTCCGGCGGCATCGATTCCCGGAGTGTGGGGATAATTTTTAGTAACCCCTTTATTTCCGATTGCAGATAAAGCGTCTTTGTAGTTAAGAGAAGAGTATTTTACATTGATTAATACTTCATTATCCGGCAAATCGGAAATTTTTCTCTCTTCGATTTTTCTTTCGTATTTTCCATCATTTTCTCTGACAACCATTGCTTTGAAATTCATAACTTCCCCCTTTTATTTTTTGAAAAAGATAATATAATGTTAGGGTAAAATAGTTATTATTTCAATAATTAATAAGGAGGAACCGATGTTTGTAGGCCATGAAAAGGATGTAGAGAAGATTAGATTTGATGGCGAAAATATAAAGTCTGTTATAAAACAGTCTTTAGTTGGACCAAAGCAGGGCTGGGATGGATATGTGATGAGAATCTTTGAGATAGAAAATGGTGGACACACTCCGAGGCATTCACACCCCTGGCCTCATATTAATTATGTTGTAGCGGGTAAGGGGACGCTTTATCTCAGCGGTAAAGAGTATGATGTGGAGGCTGGTTCCATTGCTTATATTCCAAATAATACCGCCCATCAATTTATGGCAAATAAAAAAAGCAATCTAAAATTTATTTGTATTGTGCCAGAAGAGGGTGATAAATAATTATGTTTGATTACTTTTTGAATTTGCCGCATACATTGCAAGCTCTGATTGCCACATTATTTACCTGGTTTTTAACTGCTCTTGGGGCATCAATGGTTTTTTTCTTTAAAACTATCAATAAAAGAATATTAAACTTGATGCTGGGTTTTGCTTCCGGTGTTATGATTGCTGCAAGTTTTTGGTCACTTCTTGCTCCTGCAATTGCCATGGTGGAAGAAGAGGGTGGTATAATATGGATTCCTCCGGTTATAGGATTTTTATCTGGAGGAGCATTTTTATGGCTTGTGGATAAATTATTGCCGCATTTACATATGAGTAGCCAAGAAAGTGAAGGGATATCGACCTCTTGGCAGAGAAGCGTTTTGCTTGTGCTTGCAATAACTCTTCACAATATTCCTGAAGGGCTTGCAGTAGGTGTAGCTTTTGGTGCTGTGGGAAATGGGCTTGCTTCGGCATCAATTGGTGGAGCAATTGCACTTGCAATCGGCATCGGTATTCAGAATTTCCCTGAGGGAGCTGCTGTTTCTGTTCCTCTAAGAAGAGAGGGTTTGAGTCGCTTTAAAAGTTTTATATACGGGCAGGCTTCAGGGATTGTGGAGCCTATTGCAGGTGTAATAGGAGCTTTGGCCGTGGTGTTTATGAAGCCTATTTTGCCTTATGCACTATCATTTGCAGCAGGTGCAATGATATATGTGGTGGTTGAAGAGTTGATTCCTGAGTCCCAATTTGGTGATGAGATAGACCTGTCTACAATAGGTGCAATGGTAGGTTTTGCAGTTATGATGACCCTTGATGTTGCTTTGGGGTAGGTGGTAAAGCCCTGTTGAAAAAAGTTTAAAAATATGTTAGAAAGTCAAAATTTTTTAGGAGGAAATTGGTTTATGGCAGAGAAAAAGTTGCCTTTTACAAAGGAGCAGATTGAAAGGATAATTGAAAAATATCCAACCCCTTTTCACATATATGATGAAAAAGGTATAAGGGAAAACGCAAGAAGGTTAAAGAAGGCATTTAGCTGGAATGATGGCTTTAAGGAATATTTTGCTGTAAAAGCCACACCTAATCCATATATTCTCAAATTGTTAAAAGAAGAAGGGTTTGGTGCTGACTGCAGCTCTATGGCCGAGCTTGTGCTGTCTGAAAAAGTGGGTATCGTGGGTGAAAATATAATGTTTACATCCAACGAGACTCCTGAATGTGAGTATAAGAAGGCAAAAGAGCTTGGAGCAATTATTAATCTTGATGATATTACCCATATTGAGTTTCTTGATAAAACATGCGGTCTGCCGGAATTGATATGTTTTAGATATAATCCAGGCCCACTGAAAGGGGGGAATGCAATTATTGGTAAACCTGAAGAGGCGAAATACGGTTTTACAAAAGAGCAATTGTTTGAAGGTTACAAAATTTGTAAATCCAGAGGTGTGAAGAGATTTGGACTTCATACTATGGTTGCTTCAAATGAGCTTGACCCTGAATATTTTGTTGACACAGTAAATATGCTTCTTGATGTAGCCCATGAAATATCCAATGAAGTTGGGATAAAATTTGAATTTATAAATATGGGCGGAGGGATAGGCATTCCTTACAGGCCAGAGCAGAATGCAGTAGACCTTGAGTATGTAGGGGGCAAAATAAAAGATTTGTTTGACAAAAAAGTTAAAGGGACAAAGCTTGACCCGCTGAAGCTTTATATGGAAAATGGCAGGATGATAACCGGGCCTTATGGATATCTTGTGACCAGGGCAATCCATAAAAAAGATATTTATAAGAAGTATATAGGTGTGGATGCGTGCATGGCAAATCTTATGAGACCCGGTATGTATGGGGCATATCACCACATAACAGTAATGGGGAAAGAAGACTTGCCAAAAGATATGGTGTATGATGTAGTTGGTTCACTATGTGAGAACAACGATAAATTTGCTATAGATAGAAGTCTTCCAAAGATAGAGCCAGGAGATATAATAGTAATTCATGATACAGGTGCTCATGGTCATGCTATGGGTTTCAACTACAACGGCAAATTAAGGTCGGCGGAGCTTTTGCTTAAAGAGGATAAAAGTGTAGAACTTATAAGAAGGGCAGAAACTCTTGATGACCTTTTTGCAACACTTGACTTCTCAAGGCTTTAAAAAATAAAAGGGGTTTACTATAAGCCCCTGAATTTATATTCCCCTATACAAAAGTCGGTTTCTGACTTTATTTTGAATTTTCCAGAGTCAGAGTTTTCAGAAATTATCACTTCAACATTTTTACATGTGTTTGGGATTTCTTTTATAAACTGGCAGGCTATTGTTTCAATAAACGGTAGTTTTGTTTTAAAATTAAAAAGCGCAGTTTGAAGATAATTGAAGTAGGCAGTGTTGTTGACGTGAAGGTTTGAGTCAAAATCGGAGTATCTTAATGATATATTGTCGAGAAAATCAACATTTCCATCAAATACAAACTTTTTCTTATGAAGTAAAGGAAAATTTGGCTCCAAATTTAAGGAATTGTATTTTTCGATGATGTGAGCAGGCACTTTTAATGGTCTTCTCTTGTTTATATCGATAAAGTACCATATCGAGGTTGCTTTTGCAAACTTTAAACCGTTATGGCACAATTCAAAATCTCTGGTGGCAACAAAACCTTTTGCTCCAAGAGACCATGTGAAGATTTCAAGTGGATCACCAAGTCTTGGCATATGGTCCAAAATTATCTGGATTTTCCCCAGCACCCATGTGTAACCTAACTGTTTTAGAAATTCCGTTCCTGCTCCTACCATCTCAGAATGATTTACCGCAGCAAATTGAAGATACCCAAAAAGCGAATCGAGTCTGAGGGTGAGGTTCTGGTCAACTTCGTTATAATTGACAGTATGGTTAAACTTAATTTTTTGACTTTTCATGGTAAAATGCAGCAAAACTTTTATCTGAACCCAGAATATGTTTTATGAGCCATTCATTGAGCCCTTTGAAAATTTGTTCAATTAACTCACTGTTATTGCCATTTATTTGTGATTTGATATGGGCGATAGTGTTTTTAAATTTTTTGTGTTCTGCGATATGACTTTCCGCTTCACTGTAACCTGAATTTTTCATAATAGTTTCTTCATCATGGAAATGTTTGTCTGCATATTTCTCAAGATACTGGACTACTTTTTCTACATCATCTTTTGTGGCATTTTCTATTACTTTTGAAATAAATTTATCAATAAATACAAATAATGACCTATGCTGAGCATCGAGAAGTTTTATACCAAGGGTCAAATTCTTTAAAAAAATAGTATTGTTTAAAAATGGCAAAAATGTGTTATCTATGTTTAAAAGGCAGTTGTCCAGGTAATTTGTCAGTATATCTTTTACCTTTTGTTTTAAAGTGTCTTTAAAATTATATATTTCTGCTTCAAAGCATATTTCTCCAAGCTCTTTCAGGTAGTTGTCTGTAAGTGTTCTATAGGTTTCTTTATCAGGAAAGTTATATGTTTCCATAAGATTCCAGAAAAATTTATGAAAATTTTTAAGCTCATTTGCTAAGCTCTTTATTTCCAGGTAGTTTAACTTGTCAATTTCATTTTCAGAAATAGATTCCACTTTTTTGCAAATAGTTTCATAAGTTTCAGTGAAAAGTTCAATCCTTAATAAATTTTCTTCAGACATGTGCAGCCTCTTATTGAATTTATTGAAAGTTTACATTACTATTATTTGAGTAGTCAATACAAAATTTAGGGGTCAACTATGAGATTGGTTGCTGCTTTTAAAAACTCAAAGATAGATGGTGTCTTTTATAAAAGCTTTTATCAGCTTAAGCTTGTGGATGAGGACGGAAATATTGAGCCATTTGTTGATAACGATTACTATACCATTTTTGATTCTGTTGCCAGAAAGTTTAATAATGACAGCAGACTTGAGTGTAATGTGGAGAATGTTGCCGGTAGCCCCCATATAGTTGTCAAAGTAAATTTGATTAATCTTCTTGACACGGGGACATTCAACGAATCTAATTTGTCAGATAGAGATATTGATAGAAACCTTCTGTTAAAAAATGTCCAGGATATTATTTTGGAACATTTTATTCAAAACGAACTGCTTCAAAGAACAATAAGGTATAAAAAGATATTGCATAATCTGGAAGTAAACAAATTAAAGTTTGATATTTCATAGATTTTTCAAAAAAAGGTTGATTGATTTTTTTTAATGTTATATAAACACATTCATTTTAGGGGCCATAGCTCAGCTGGGAGAGCGCATGAATGGCATTCATGAGGTCAGGGGTTCGATCCCCCTTGGCTCCATATCTTAAAGATAAAGCGAGGTATTTATGAATATATTTTTACCTGATGGTAATTCTATTGAGCTTAGTGATAAAGCAACAGTGCTTGAACTTGCCGAAAAAATTAGTAAAAATCTTGGCAAAATTGCTGTGGCTGGTGAAGTGAACGGTAATCTGGTAGATTTAAGTTATAATCTCAAAGATGGTGAAAAAGTAAGAATAATTACAAATAAAGATAAAGAGGCGCTTGGGATATTGAGACATTCAACGGCTCACCTTATGGCACAGGCTGTCAAAAGATTGTTTCCTCAAGCAAAGGTGACAATTGGTCCTAATATTGAAGATGGTTTTTACTACGATTTTGATATTGACAGACCATTTACCCCTGAAGATTTGGCCAGTATTGAAAAAGAGATGGAAAAGATAAGCAATGAAAACCTTGAAATAAAGAGAAAAGTATTAAGTAAAGATGATGCTGTCAAGTTGTTTGAGTCAATGGGGGAAAATTACAAAGTAGAGATTATCAAAGAGCTGGAAGAAAATGAAGTTTCCCTTTACGAACAAGGGGATTTTGTAGATCTTTGCAGGGGGCCACACCTTTCAAGTACTGGTAAAATAAAATTTTTCAAGCTGTTGAATGTGGCAGGAGCATATTGGAGAGGCGATGAAAAAAATAAAATGCTCCAGAGGATTTACGGAACATCCTGGTTCAAAAAGGAAGATTTGGCAGACTATTTGAACCGATTGGAGGAAGCCAAAAAAAGAGACCACAGAAAGCTTGGTAAAGAGCTTGAGCTTTTTTCAACATTTGATGAAATAGGCTCAGGGCTTATATGTTGGATGCCAAAAGGTGGCAGGATGAGGGCTACCATTGAGGACTTCTGGCGCAAAAAACACTATGAAAACGGATATGAACTCCTTTATACACCACATATTGGTAAATCCAATCTATGGCAGACTTCGGGACATCTTGATTTTTATAATGAAAATATGTACTCGCCTATGGATATAGAAGGTCAGGATTACTTTATAAAGCCAATGAATTGCCCTTTTCATATAATGATTTATAAATCAAAAACAAGGTCATACAGAGATTTGCCTTTAAGATGGGCAGAGCTTGGTACCGTTTATCGATATGAGCGCTCAGGAGTGCTTCACGGACTTTTGAGAGTCAGGGGTTTTACTCAGGATGACGCCCATATTGTTTGTGCTCAGGATCAGATTGAATCGGAAATTAGGGAAGTTTTAAGATTTTCTCTTGAAATGTGGAAGGCTTTTGGGTTTGAGAATATAAAAGGATATATTGCAACCCGCCCCGAAAAAAGTGTGGGTGATGAAAGTATGTGGGAGACTGCCACTAACTCACTTACGGAGGCAATCAAAACATCCGGCATCGAATTTGAAGTGGATGAGGGTGGTGGAGCGTTTTACGGCCCAAAGATAGATTTAAAGGTAAAAGATGCAATTGGCCGTGAGTGGCAGATGACTACAATACAGTTTGATTTTAACCTTCCAGAACGTTTTGATATGTCATATGTTGATAAGGATGGTAGCCACAAAAGACCATTTATGGTACATAGGGCACTTTTAGGCTCTCTGGAGAGGTTTTTTGGCGTCCTTATAGAGCATTATGCAGGTGCTTTTCCTTTCTGGATTGCCCCAGTGCAGATTAAAATACTAAACATAAGTGATGCGCAAAATGAGTATTGCAGACAGTTGCATGATAAGTTGAGGGCAGAAGGATTCAGGGTGGAACTTGACTTAAGAAATGAAAAAATTGGTTACAAAATAAGGGAAGCTCAGGTTGAAAAGGTGCCACATATGATTATTATAGGTAATGAGGAGATGGAAAAGAATCTTGTTTCTGTCAGACTTAGAAACGGAGAAAATAAAAATAATCTTGATTTTTCTGATTATATTAGTGTATTAAGGGAGCTTGAAAATTCGAAAGCGACTGTGCTTTGGAGGTGAGTTATAGTTAAAGATACTGATAAAGAAAGGGTAAACGAGGAAATTACTGCATCGGAGGTGAGGTTAATCCTTCCGGATGGTAGTCAAAAGGGGATTGTTTCTTTAAAAGAGGCGCTTGAAATTGCAGAAGAGGAAGGTTACGATTTGGTGGAGATAGCTCCACAGGCCAAGCCACCTGTCTGCAAAATAATGGATTACAGCAAATTCAAATTTGAAAAAAGCAAAAAAGAGAAAGAAGCCAAGAAGAAACAGAAGCAACATCAGATTGATATAAAAGAAATTAAATTTAGACCAAAAATCGAAGAGCATGACTACGGAGTCAAATTGAAACATATTAGGAGATTTTTGGAAGAAGGGAACAAGGTCAAGATCGTGGTCAGATATAGGGGTCGGGAAATGATGTTTATGGACCAGGGTCTTGAATTGCTTGATAAATTAGTTAGTGATTTAGAAGATCTCTGTGTTGTAGAAAAAAAACCAGAGATGCAGGGTCGTCAGCAGACAATGGTCTTGGGACCAAAGGCTAATTAGTTAGGAGGTTTTAGATGCCTAAAGTGAAAACCCACAGGGGTGCTGCCAAAAGATTTAAAGTGACTGGCAGTGGAAAAGTCAAGTTTAAGAGAAACGGATTGAGGCATATCCTCACCTCAAAATCCGCCAAAAGAAAGCGCGCTTTGCGCCGCCCTGACATCCTGACAGGGGCTGATGCAGCAAATGTTAAGAAGCTGCTCCCCTATGCATAACAGGTAAAAGGAGGAAGACGTGCCAAGAGCAAAAGGTGGTTTTAAAACCAGAAGAAGAAGGAACAAATGGCTTGAGGTAAGCAAGGGGTTTGTTGGAGTTCCCAATAATGTTTACAAGAAAAGCCGTGAGGTAGGAGAAAGGGCGTTAGCCGAATCCTACAAAGGTAGAAAACAGAGGAAAAGAGATTTCAGAAGACTCTGGATTATCAGAATCAATGCTGCTGTTAGACAGTATGGATTGAGCTATAGTAAATTCATAGGTTTGTTGAAAGACAAAAATATTGAAATTGACCGCAAGGTACTGTCTGAAATGGCTGTGAATAATCCACAGGAATTTGAACAACTTGTAAAAAAGGTTTCTGCGTAAACCTTAGTGGGGTGCAAACGCACCCCTTTATTTTTATCTAAATTTATACTATAAACGTTCTGTTTAAAATATTTCGGGGTGCTTTATGGATTTAGGAGTGGATATTAAGAGTATTATAGCTGAGATTGATAATGCTTCAAATTTGAATGAACTTTATCAGCTGAAAGTCAAATATTTGGGAAAAAAAGGTATTATTTCACAGTTAAACAAAAACTTAAAGGATATAGAGCAGGAAAAAAGGGTTGAATTTGGCAAGAAGATTCATGAGCTCAGAGTGTTGTTTGAAGAAAAATACGAAGAGAAAGAAAATTTTCTCAAAAACGAGGGAAGAAAGCAGAAGCTTGCTTCTGAAAACATAGATATAACTTTAGCCGGTTTCCCTTTTAAGTTCGGTAGTTTACACCCTTTGACAAGAGTGTACAACGAAATAGTGGACATTTTTACGGCTATGGGGTTTGAAGTTGCAACAGGCCCGGAGATAGAATCTGATTTTTATAATTTTGAGGCATTGAATATTCCAAAAGCTCACCCTGCAAGAGATATGCAGGATACATTTTATATAACTGATGAAATTTTATTAAGGACACATACTTCACCGGTACAGATAAGAACTATGCTTGCTCAAGAGCCTCCGGTGAAAATTATCGCTCCCGGTAAAGTGTACAGGTGCGATCACGATGTTACTCATACACCTATGTTTCATCAGGTAGAAGGTTTGCTTGTAGATGAGAAGGTTACATTTGGAGATTTGAAAGGGACTTTGACACTTTTTATAAAAAGGCTTTTCGGAGATGATGTCCCTGTTAGGTTCAGACCGAGCTTTTTCCCGTTTACTGAACCATCCGCTGAAGTAGATATGGGTTGCGTAATATGTGGCTCCAAAGGCTGCAGAGTTTGTAAAAATACAGGATGGCTTGAAATCCTTGGTTGTGGAATGGTGCATCCCAATGTTTTTAAGTCTGTAAATTACGACTTCACAAAATACAGAGGTTTTGCTTTTGGTATGGGGATTGAAAGGATAACCATGCTTAAATACGGTATAAACGATTTGAGATTGTTTTTTGAAAATAACGTAAAGTTTTTGGGTCAGTTTTAGGGGTGAAATATGAAAGTAAGTTTTGAATGGCTAAATGAATTTTTAGATACAAGCGGTCTTGACCCTTACAAGGTGGCAGACAAACTCACTATGTCCGGGCTTGAAGTGGAAGCTGTAGAATATTACCCTGAAATCCAACATATTGTAGTGGCAGAAGTTATTGAAAAACAAAAACATCCTGATGCGGATAAATTATCCGTTTGCAAGGTTGCTGACGGAAAAGAAGAGTATCAGGTCGTTTGCGGTGCAAAAAATGTTGATAAAGGGCAAAAGGTTGTATTTTGCAAAATAGGCGCAGTGCTCCCCGGTGATTTCAAGATAAAAAAGGCAAAAATAAGGGGTGTGGAATCTTTTGGAATGATTGCATCTTTAAGTGAGCTTGGTCTTGAAGAAAAAAGCGATGGGATTTATGTGCTTCCTGATGAAGTCAATATAGGGGACGATCCAAATAAGATTTTGGGGCTGGGAGATTATGTTCTTGAAATATCTATTACTCCAAACAGAGCCGATTGTTTAAGTGTAATAGGTGTTGCAAGGGAGATAGCGGCATTGTTTAATCTCCCATTGAAAAATAGGGAATTTTATGTTGAGGAAACGGATGAAGAGGCTAACAAGTATTCATATGTCAATGTTATAAACAGCGATATTTGCCCGGTATATCTTGGAAGAATTATAAAAGGTGTTACGGTAAAAGAGTCACCCATTTTTATTCAGAATAGGTTAAGAAAGTCTGGCATCAGACCTATCAACAATATTGTTGATTTAACAAACTATGTACTTCTTGAATATGGGCAGCCGCTGCATACGTTTGATTTGAAAGAGATTGAAGGCGGAATTATTGTAAGAAACGCACTCAAAGGGGAAAGGATTGTTACCCTTGATGGCAAGGAGAAAACACTTGATGAGTCAATGCTTGTGATAGCAGATGAGAAGAAAGCGGTAGCTGTTGCAGGTGTGATGGGTGGCGAATACTCGGGGATAAACGATAGTACGACAGATGTATTTCTTGAGTGTGCCTACTTTAAGCCTGATAGTATAAGGGTTACAGCCAGAAGACTTGGTATGCAGACCGATTCCTCTTACAGGTATGAAAGAGGAATTGATATGAAAAATACTTATAAAATGGTTGATTATGCAGCATACCTAATAGCTAAATTCTCTGGTGGAAAAATTTTAAAAAATACTTTGTCCGATAATCCGAAAAAATATGAAGAAAGACAGCTCACTGTTAATGTGGAAAAGATAAATTCTTATCTTGGAATAGAGATATCCAAAAATGAGATGGTTGATATATTAAATAGATTAAATTTTGTTGTAACGGACAGTGGTAATGAAATAACTGTTGTTCCGCCATCTTACAGGGTTGATATTGAAATATGGCAGGATATAGTGGAGGAAGTAGCAAGGGTGTATGGTTATAATAATATACCTGTATCAACTCCGGAAATTCTTGCCGATTCAAGGGTAAAAAAACCTATTTTGAGTGCTGTGAGAAATATAAAAGAAAATCTTGCCGCATTGGGATTTACTGAAGCAATAAATTATTCGTTTGTACCGGAAAAATACCTTTCAATTTTTGATAACAACGGCAAATTTGTGAAAATACTAAATCCTTTGTCTGAAGATTTTGCAGTAATGCGCACATTTGTTTTCCCATCACTTCTAATGAATGTTAAAAACAATATGAACCAGGGTTTTAAGTCTTTAAAATTCTTTGAAGTTGCAAGCACATTTGTGGAAAAAGAAAATGACTTGCCGGAGCAAAAAATTAATCTTGCAATGGCTGTTACCAGTGATTTTTTTGGGCTTCATTGGGACAAAATTAAAGTTTCAGATACTTTTTACTGTTTAAAAGGCATTCTTGAAAATATTTTTAACTATTTCAGGGCAGAAGTTAATTTTGTAAGATCAAATAAGAGCTTTTTACACCCCGGTAAATCTGCAGACATTTATTTTGGTGATAAGATGATAGGTTTTGTGGGTTGTCTTCACCCTGAAATTATGGAGCAGCTTGATATTGTCGAGAACGTATATATATCGGAAATAATGCTTGACGAGCTTGTCGATATGACCAACAATGTGGTTCCAAAATTCAGGAGTTTTTCTGTATATCCTTTTGTTTACAAAGATTTGTCATTGCTTGTGGATAAAAACATCTTCAGCGAAGATATAAGAAAGTATATCCTTTCTTACAATAGCTTAATTGATAACTGTCTTGTTTTCGATCTTTTTGAAGACGAAAAAATAGGGGCAGGCAAGGTTAGTCTTGCATTTAGAATATACTTTTCCCATAAAGAGAGAACGTTGACAGATGAAGAGACCAATAGCATTTTGGCAGAGCTTGTCAAAGATATTGAAAAGAAATTCAATGCTAAATTGAGATAATAAAGGGGCTTAATGCCCCTTTTTCATTTACCTAAAATTTTTATTGTTGACCAAATATTCTATTTTTTTTATTCTTTATCTTGTTGTAATTTACAATTGATGTTATAACTTTTTAACTTATTGGCAACTATGCTTTGGAGAGCTGATATGAATGAGAAAAATTACAAAGTCCTTGTAGTTGACGATGAAGACTACATTAGAGAGAGTATCGAAATTATTTTAAGGACAGAAGGTTTTGAAGTATTTTCGGTAAACAGTGGATTTAAGGCTCTCGAAGTCTTGCAGAAAAACAATATTGATGTGGTACTTACAGATATAAAAATGCCTGAAATGGACGGTGTGACGCTTCTTAGAAAAATAAAAGAAAATTATCCTGTTGAAGTTATATTGATTACAGGCTTTCCAAGTCTTGATACGGCGGTGGAAAGTGTCAAGTTTGGTGCTTATGACTACATTACCAAACCCTTCAAGGTGGATGACCTTATAAATAAGCTGTTAAAAGCTATTGAGAATAAAAAGCTTAAAAGGGAAGTCGTAGAGTTAAATCAGATAATCTCCATTTATGATTCCAGTAAATATTTCGCAAACATTCTGCATGTGGATGAAGTGTTTAACAAAATGGATGATATTATAAAAATTAATCTCAAGGATAATGGGTATTTCGTTAGAATATTTACAAGGGAATATTTTAAGAGTGTAAATCTTGATGAGACGACTAAAAGATATATTTTTGACAACTTTAATTACAAGGAATGTCTTACTATCTTTTCAAACCTTGAGTATCTGGAAAGCTGCTTAAAGTTAAATGGTAAAGATGTGAATCTTTTGCTTTTGCCCATGACAAGCAGGGAAGGTTTATGGGGGGTAGTGGGTGTTTTTAGGGATGGCTCAAATACTTTCAGCGACATTGACTGCAAGGTTCACAGTATATATGTTGACCAGTTTTCTCTTGCCCTATTAAACGTCTATAGTTTTGAGGACTTGTCCAAAGGTTATCTTGAAACAATTACCGCGCTTTCAAAGGCAGTTGATGCAAAAGACCACTACACCATGGGGCATTCTGAGAATGTCAAAAAATATTCTCTGATGATTGTTGAAGAGATGGGGCTTGGCGATGAGTTCAAAGAGACTATGGTTTATGCCGGATTTTTGCATGATATCGGGAAAATTGGTGTTCCAACCGAAATAATTATCAAGCCTGACAGGCTAAATGATAAAGAGTATGAAGAAATGAAGAAACATCCGATTTACGGAAAAGACATATTATCTCCGATAGAATTTTTGGGGGATGTGCCATATTATGTTCTCTATCATCATGAAAAACTTGATGGCAGTGGTTATCCTTATGGTTTGGTGGCTGATGAAATACCTTTGGGAGCCAAAATACTTCATGTTGCAGACTCCTATGATGCTATGACGACAGACAGAAGTTACAGACAAAGGAGGAAACCAGAGCTCGCATTTGAGGAGCTTGACAGATGTACAGGCACTCAGTTTGACAAAGATATAGTTGCGGCATTTAAGTCCGCCATGAAAAAGTTTTAAAATAGTTTCAGGGTGATAAATTGAAAAAGTTACTGGATAAAAATTTGTTGGAGCTTGGCAAAGAGGCCTTTGATATAAAAAAAAGTCTTTATGGTGATGATGTTTTTTTTGTAAAAAACGTTCATCTAAACTACACAAACATTTGCGTAAATCATTGTAAATTTTGTGCATTTGCAAAAGATGAGGGTGAGGAAGGCTCATATGAAATGAGCGTGGAAGATGTTGCCAGGTATCTTTCTGATAAAGCCTCAGATTGCTCTGAGGTGCATATAGTCGGCGGATTGCACCCCTCAAAGCCTTTTGAGTTTTATGAAGATATGATAAAGTGTATAAAAGGCAGCTATCCAGAGCTGACAGTCAAGGCTTTCAGTGCTGTTGAGATTGACTATTTTTCAAAAATTTCCGGCTTAAGCGTGGATAGTGTTTTGGAAAGACTAAAGCTTGCAGGACTTGAAATGCTGCCCGGTGGTGGAGCAGAAATTCTCGATGAAAAAATAAGAAATCAGATATGCCCTGAAAAGATTGATGCAGAAAGATGGATTTATATTATGGAGGCTGCTCACAATAATGGACTAAAAACCAATGCTACCATGCTTTATGGCCATCTTGAAACAGAAGAGGATATTTTAGGACATCTAATTAAAATAAAAAAGCTTCAGAGCAGGACAGGTGGATTTTCAGCCTTTATCCCATTGTCTTTCCATCCTGAAAATACTTTTTTGTCTCATAGATTACCTGTTACCGGTGTGGAAGATTTGAGGGTGATTGCTTTAAGTAGAATTGTTTTGGACAATGTACCTCACATTAAGGCTTACTGGGTAATGTTAGAGGAGAAGACTGCCCAGGTTGCCTTAAACTTTGGAGCTGATGATCTTGACGGTACTATTGTAAAAGAAAAAATAACCCATGCTGCTGGAGCAAAATCAAAGGAAGGTCTGACCCTTGAAGAACTTGTATTTATGATAAAGTCTGCCGGTTTTAATCCTGTGCAAAGGGATGCTTTTTATAATGAAATTAAAAGATATTGATAGGTTTATTTTTTTAAACCCTTCCCCCAATATGAGTATTTTGGCAAGAAAAGTAAGCCAGTTTGGCCGAAATGTATTACTTTGCTATAACAAAGAAAGAATAAATTCAGATTCTAATAAATTATCAATATGTTATGACGGCAAATATTTTTTTTATGATTTAAGTAGCAATGAAAAAGAATTTACTGACAGGCAGGCATACAGATTCAAAAAGTGGATTTTTGAAAAGTCTTCTGATATAAGCAGTCTGCCATTTAGAGGTGGATTGAGAGAATTTTATCTTTTGGGCAAGGGGAAAATTTTAGCAGAGCAACCTGCAAATATTGCTGAATTCAATGGAAATTTGTCAGACAAAGATATTGTTATTACTTCCTATACCCCAATTTCTGGCATAAAAAAGGCTACAAAAAAGTATATTGAGATTTATGAACTTGATGAAGATATTTTAAAGACTTTGATGCTTAGTTATTTTGTTTTTTTTATAAAAGACTTAAAGTATGAAATGTTTATAAGTGGCAACAAACTTTATGTGGTGGGGGATAAAGATTCAAATATTTTGTTTAAAAACAGGCTGCCTTTTTTGCTGAAGAATGGAAAAAAAAAGACAAATGAATATTCATTATTTTTTAATAACAACAGCTATCTTGTAAATTTTGAAAAAAAATATATATTGTTAAACGATTTTAGTTACTTTAATATTTCTGTTAAAATGCCTGATGAGTGGTACGAAAGACTGGGGCAGTATTTATGTACAGGAAAGCTGTAGTTAAAGGGACTTTTTATCCTGATTCTCCTGGAGCTGTGTCTGAATTTTTGGACAGTATCAGTGTCTCCGGAAAATATAATGCAAAAATAGCTATAGTGCCTCATGCCGGATATATTTATTCAGGTGAAACAGCTATCAAGACTCTTAAAAGTATAGAAGAAATTAAAAGCACAGTTGTTTTGCTTGGTCCAAACCATACTGGGCTTGGAGAAAAAGTGGCAGTTTACCCTGGGGGAAGTTGGCAGACAGTCTTTGGAGATGTTGATATTAATCAACAAAAGGCGGACATACTGATTAATACAAGCTCTCTTTTTAAGGGGGATGTTTTGGCACATTTACAGGAACATAGCTTAGAAGTAATTTTACCTATTTTAAAAAAAATCAGACATGATATTAGCATAGTTCCAATAACAGTATCGCATCTCACCAAACACGAATGTTTCAGTGTGGCCGGGGATTTGCTTAAGATTATTGAAGAAGATGTAACAGTTGTTGTAAGTACTGATTTTAATCATTTTGAAAATGAGGATGTCACAAATTTAAAAGATAAGCTTGCTATAGATAAAGTGCTGGATATTGACCCTGAAGGGCTGTATGATACGGTTTTTGAAAATCGTATATCCATGTGTGGTGTTTTTCCCGTGACAATAGCGCTTTATCTTGCTAAACTTATGGAACTTAAATCTGCAAAACTAATCGAACATACCACAAGTGCCAAAAGAAGCGGTGATTACAATAGAGTGGTAGGTTATGCAGGGATATTAATTGGGTAGGAGGAATTTTTATGATTAAAAAAGCTATTATACCTGCGGCGGGTTTTGGGACAAGGATGTTGCCATATACCAAAGCTGTGCCTAAAGAGATGATTACACTTGTTGACAGACCAGCGATAGATTATGCCATAGATGAGGCAGTCAGCGCAGGGATAGAAGAGATTATCCTTGTTACAAGCAAATCGAAAAACCTCATTGAAGATTACTATGACAGATATTTTGAGCTGGAAAATGCCCTTGAAAAATCCGGGAAAAAAGATGCTCTTGAAGAAATTGTAGGTCTTGCTGGTAAATGTAGAATTGTTTCCGTGAGGCAAAAAGAGCAGCTTGGACTTGGGCATGCAGTTTATTGTGCGGCAGACTTGGTAGGAGACGAACCATTTGCAGTTATCTTGCCGGATGACCTTTTTTTGGCCACCAAACCGGTTCTTGCCCAATTAAAAGATGCATATGAAAAAAACAATGGCCCGGTTTTGGCTATTAACGAAGTACCGATTGAGGATACATCAAAATATGGTGTTGTAGATATTGAAAGAGATTTGGGTGGTTCTCTTTTTAAGCTAAAAAGTATGGTTGAGAAGCCGAAAAAAAATCCTCCTTCGAACTTTGCAATAGTTGGAAGATATATTTTGACAAGAGATATCCTTGATGAGCTTTACAAAACTTCAAGGGGAGCATTAGGTGAGATACAGCTTACTGATGCAATAAATGCTGTTGCAAAAAGAAAAGAAGTATATGGACTTGCATATGAAGGGAGAAGGTTTGACTGTGGCAGCAAAATAGGTTATCTTGAGGCTGTTGTTAATTTTACAATGCAGAGAGAAGACTTGAGACAGGATTTTATAAAAATAATTGAGAAGATAAAAAAGTAGTATGAAAGATTTTAAAGGTATCTACTATCTTCATGGTTCTCTGAATAAAGCGATTGAAGATATTTTACACTCGATTTACAAGCACAGGGAGTTTGAAATTCCTGCTAGCCCAAAACTGGATGTTATTGTAAACAAGCATTTTATCGACATTTATGCTGATATGCCAGGGGTAGACATAAACGATTTTAAGGTTTACCTTGTGGATAGAAAACTTATTATTGAAGGTGTAAAAAAGATGTACAAACATCATCAAAAGGTAAATTATATTTTGATGGAAAGAGAGTTTTTCCCTTTCAGGAAAATTATTGAGTTGCCTTATGATGTAAATTACGAAAATGGTTTTGCCAAGCTTAAGGACGGTGTGTTGCACATTCGCCTTGAGAGACATGTCTATGAAAATTATTAGTAATCGGAGGAGATTGTGGAATTTAATGAAAACGATATAAAAATACCTGATGAACTGCCGTTACTGCCTGTAAGAGATGTAGTGGTGTTTCCATTCATGGTAATTCCCCTTTTTGTGGGGAGGGAGTCCAGCATAAAGGCTGTGGATGATTCCCTCGCTGATAAGAGGATGATTTTTCTTGCCTCACAGAAGGACCCCATGAAAGAGGAGCCCGGTAAAGATGAAGTTTATTCGGTAGGGACAATTGCGGTTATTTTAAGGATGCTCAAACTGCCTGATGGCAGAGTAAAAATATTGGTTCAGGGGCTTAAAAGAGGAAAAATCCAGGAATTTTTGCAGGAAGAGCCGTATTTTAAAGTAAAGGTTGAGCAGATTGAAGAGAAAGAAGAAACTGATGAATTAAAAACCGAAGCTTTGACAAGACATGTGAAAGATCAGCTTAATAAAGCTGTAAGCCTTGGAAAACCAATGCTTCCTGACCTTCTTGCGATAATCGATTCAATTGCTGAGCCTGGAAAACTTTCAGACCTTATAGTGTCAAATCTTGGACTTAAAATTACCGAATCCCAGGAAGTGCTGGAGACTATTGACACAATTGAAAGACTTAAAAAAGTAAGCGAATTTTTGAACAGGGAAATTTCTATACTGGAAGTTCAGCAGAAAATTCTAAGCGAAGCCAAAGGTGAAATAGATAAAAGTCAGAAAGAGTACTTTCTTAAAGAGCAATTAAAAGCCATAAGGAAGGAATTGGGTGAAGATGACGACTTCAACCGTGAAATCGAAGAGCTGAACACAAAGATTAATAAGCTCAAAATGCCAAAGGATGTTAAGGAAGAGGCTTTAAAGCAGTTGAAAAGGTTATCCAGAATGCACTCTGATTCCGCAGAGGCTACTGTTGTAAGGTCTTATCTTGAATGGATTGTTGAGCTGCCATGGAAAAAATCTTCAAAAGATAATCTGGATATAAAGAATGCCAAAGCCATACTGGATGAGGATCATTATGGACTTGAAGAGGTAAAAGATAGAATCCTGGATTTTTTATCCGTAAGAAAGCTTAAAAATGATATGAAAAGCCCTATTCTGTGCTTTGTAGGACCTCCAGGTGTGGGTAAAACTTCCCTGGGGAAATCTATAGCAAGAGCTATGGGAAGAAAATTTTTGAGAATCTCTCTTGGTGGAGTAAGGGACGAGGCAGAAATAAGAGGACACAGGCGAACATATATTGGTGCAATGCCCGGTAAAATTATTCAAGGGCTTAAAAGTGTTGGTACTGACAATCCTGTATTTATGCTTGATGAAATAGATAAACTTGGGAATGACTTTAGAGGTGACCCTGCATCTGCTTTGCTTGAGGTTTTAGACCCGGAGCAAAATAATAGCTTTGTAGATCACTATCTTGGTGTTCCTTTTGATCTATCAAAAGTTTTTTTTATTACCACTGCAAATTACCTCGAACCGATTCCTCCTGCTCTTAAGGATAGGATGGAGATTATTGAAATCCCGGGATATACTGAGGAGGAAAAAATCAATATAGCCGAGAGATACCTTATACCAAAGCAGTGTAAGGAAAACGGTATAGATATACTGAAATTCAAAAAGAAGGCGATTTTAAAAATTGTTTCCGGATATACAAGGGAGTCAGGACTAAGAAATCTTGAAAGGACTATTGGAACCATATGCCGTAAGGTAGCCAGAAAAGTCGCAGAGGAAAACTATTTTAAGAAAGTGATTAATGAAAATGACGTAGTAAAATTTCTTGGGCCTGAAAAGTTTTACCCTGAGGATGAATTGAAGAATAATGAAGTTGGAGTGGTCACTGGCCTTGCCTGGACACCTTATGGTGGTGATGTTTTGTTTGTAGAGTGTACGAAATATAAAGGGAAGGGTAATCTTATAATAACTGGTCAGCTTGGTGATGTTATGAAAGAATCTGCAAGAGCTGCTCTTACCTATGTGCGTTCAATTGCTGATAAGTTTAAAATAAATGAAGAAGATTTTGAAAAATATGATATACATATCCACGTTCCGGCAGGAGCAATACCAAAAGATGGCCCATCTGCAGGTATTACAATGGCCACTGCAATCTTGTCGATTTTTTCAGGACGACAGGTCAATAAGGAAGTTGCTATGACTGGTGAGATTACTATCAGAGGTAAAGTTCTTCCTATTGGGGGCTTGAAAGAAAAATTACTTGCTGCCAAGAGAATGAATGTTAAAAAGGTAATCATTCCAAAGAGAAATGAAAACGATTTGATAAAACTTCCCAAATATATAAAAGGCTCTTTGGAGATTGTAACAGTTGAGAGCTTTGAAGAGGTAGCAGAAATAGCACTTATTTAGGGGGGGGATTTATAAAATTTCGTGACAGATTGGCAAGGCTGCTGACTATTGACAGATCTCCCCATATTGTTGCGCTTTCCTCAGCGATAGGGATGATAATAGGGTTTTCCCCTTACATTGGATTTCATACTGTTCTTGCTATCGGAATTTCGTATTTTTTTAATCTTCCTGTTTACCCTTTGATTCTGGGGGCATATATTACAAATCCTATTACAATTGTTTTTATTTACGCATTTTGCTATAAAGTTGGACTGATTTTGACCGATACTAATGTTGATATTGTGCTTGACTGGTCAAAACTTAACTGGGATATTATGGTGCACAGTGTGAAGCAGATTTTTTGGCCTCTTTTTGTAGGGTGTCACCTAATAGGTATTTTGGTGGCGATTGTTACATACTTTGTAGTATACTTTATTATTAAAAAATACAAAGGGGTAGTTGTTGGCTGAAATAATTGCTATAGCAAGTGGAAAAGGTGGTGTGGGTAAAAGTTTTTTTGCTGCCAATCTTGCGATGTCAATTGCCAAGAAAGGGGTAAGTGTTTTGCTTGTTGACGGCGACCTTGGTGGAGCAAATTTACATAATTTTGTTGGACTAAAAGCTCCAGGAAAAAGTTTATATAACTTTATCAGGGAAAAAATGCCGATTGAAGATGTTATTCTTAAAACACCTGCTAATGTTGATTTTGTGGGAGGTGCTGGTGATGTGCTTGGAATGGCTCACATAAATAATTTTGAAAAACTTAAAATTTTAAATTACCTGAAAAGATCTCATTATAAATACGTTATTCTGGATCTTGGAGCTGGTACAAGCTACAATATGATAGATTTCTTCAATTTTTCAGAAAAAAAGATACTTGTTATGACGAGCGAACCAACTTCCATTGAAAATTCTTACGGTTTTTTAAAAGTTTCCATTTACAGAAAAGTAGAGAAGTTTTTAAGCGGGGACAATAGATTTGAGAGTGTTTGCAAGAAGCTTAGAAGTAGAAGCATGAATTATCAGAAGGTAGAAGATATATTGTCAGATATAGGTCAAATTAACAAAGATGTGAGAGAAAAAGTTGAGAGCCTTTTAAATGGTTACAAAGTTGGCATTGTGCTGAATATGCTGAAGTTCAAAAAAGAGCTTAATATATTTTATGGCTTTGAAAATGTATCAAAAAAATATCTTGGCATTACTATTGAAAAAATAGGATTTATACCTTATGATATTGGTGTGAGTGAGAGTTTGAAAAGGCTATTGCCCTATTACAACAATCTCGAGGATATTTCTTTAAGGGAATTTTTTGATGATGTTAGGGAGCATATATTTGAAAAACTTTAGGAGCGTACTATGAGTGAACAGCAAAATATCTATATTGAAGACCTAAGTGAGTTGAAGGATGAAAACAGTTTTCAGCTTGTTGGTTTTAAGTTGGGGGATGAAGAGTACGCCATTGATGTATTGAAAATTCAGGAGATAATAAGGCTCATTGAAATAACTACTGTTCCAAGGACAGACCCATATATACTTGGTGTGATAAACTTGCGTGGGAAAGTTATTCCTGTTGTAGATTTAAGAGTGAGATTTGAGCTTGACAGGTCTGATTTTGATAAGAAGACCAGAATAATAGTTGTAAAGTTTGAGAAAGAGAATATTGGATTTGTTGTAGATGAAGTAACCGAAGTTATAAGGATAGATAAAAGTATTGTTGAGCCTACGCCACCTCTTGTTGGAGCGGTAGGACAGGAGTACATACTTGGTATCTGTAAGTACCAGAAAAGACTTATAATTTTACTTGATATAGACAGGGTGGTTTATGATGATGATAGCTTAGCAAGTGATCTCAGGAAAAAAATTATAAATGCTCAGGATAAACAAACAGGAGTTTTAGAGCATTCTGCAGAGGAAGAAGATTTGGAAAATGGGGGAACTGAAACTGAAATTAAAGATGTTGAAGAGCTGATTGTGGAGGAAAAACAGCAGGACAAGTTTGAGTTAACTGAGCGGGATGATAGTGAAGCTGTTGATAATGAAGTAACAAAACAGGAAGATCAGACTGATGAAATTGACGATATTGATAAACTTATTGCAATTGAGTTGGCAAAAAGGGAACAGGAAACAGAAGAGCTTCTAAAAAAGAAAAAAGATGGGGATAATGCTGAATCTGTAAATGATCCAGTAGAGGACATTTTAAATGATGCTTTAAATCAGGCAAACTCTAAGATTTCTCCAGAAGTAAGCCATGTTGATCAGGATGACCTTGATAGGCTTATAGCCGAAGAACTTGCTAAAAGAGAAAAAGAGACAGAGGAGCTTTTAAGAAGGAAAAAAGAAGAGGAAAAAAAAAAGATAAATGAAGCTGAGACTGAGCAGGTAGAGGCCAAAACCGAAGAAAAAAAAGATGAAATTGTAATAGAACGGGACTCTCTTAAAGAGCTCAAAGAGCTTGCATCAAAAATAATAAATGGAGAAACCAAAGATATAGATATAAATATAAAAGGTGAAATCGGAGAACTTTTAAAGCTTCTTATAGACACAAAAGATAAGCTGGATGTTCTTGAACCTTCCGTTGAAGACTCGAGCAAAGATGTTCCATTTATAGCTAAAACTCTTGAAAATGTTAATGATTACACTGAAAAGGCAACCTTGAATCTTATGGAGGCTGCCGATAAGATGTCAGGCTTTTTTTCTGAGCTTAACGAAAGTATGAGTAATATTGAAAAAATTATCCAGAAAGGGGACATGGAAAAGTTTGAACTGTCGATAAATGAAGTTGAGTCAAGGCTTGCAGAGGCTGAGAATCTTGGATTTAATATATTGCAAGCCCTCGAGTTTCAGGACATAACAGAACAAAAAGCGAGAAAGGTGATAAAAAAGGTTGAAGAGATAGGTGTACGCCTTGGTACAATTTTGGGCTATGCAAAAATTCAATCTACCAATGCAGGTGCAGAATCACAAGCTTCTCAGGAGGACATAGATAAATTACTTGGGGAATTTGGATTGAGTTAAAAAAACACCTTTGATAAACATAATTTTATATAAATTTCGCATTTATTGATTATTTCCATAAATTAAAATGTTTATTATATTGTTTTGTATAGCTGCTTCTGCAAATATTCTTGAATTTATAATATATTGACGCATAGTGGTATTTTTCAAAAATGTTGACATCAAATGTAGAATACTGTAAAGTCATTCTATGGAAGTTTTGGAAAGACTTTGCAGTTTGGAAGAAAAAATTGATAGATTATTGATGGAAAATGAAAGGTTGCTCAAAGAGAATGATGAGCTGAAAAAGAAGGTAGAACAACTAATTAATGAAAGAGAGGAAGTTGCCGAAAAAATTGAAAAACTTTTAAACAGTTTGCCTTAGGGAGTTGGCTTTTGCAAGTTTCTGATGTTTATATTTATGGTAATAAATACAGATTGAAAACGGACATGAGTGAGGAGACGGTTACATCCATTGCTAATTTCGTTGATGGAAGGATGAGAGAGATACAGAGCAATATGAATGTGTTGACGACTTCGAAAATTGCTGTGATGGCTGCTTTTGATATTGCTGCTGAATATTTGATGCTGAAGAAGGACTTAGACAGAAGTATTGATAAAATTAGTGAGTTAGAAGAAAAAATAAATAGTGTATTAAAAGGGTAGCCCCTGAATTGTTCGTGATGAAGTAGGAAATTTGGAGCCAACACCTCTAAAATATGGGATGATACGAGGTGTGGTGTGCAGGCCTGCCATGTAGCAGGAAGCCTAAAGCACCTGTGATTCCCTAAAACCTGGTTAGCCAGGGCTGCAAATGGACTATGAACACGGCAATTCGGGGGCTTTTTTGTATATAAAGTTTGAGTGATATGAGACTGTATGAGATTATTGAGCCAGAAGATATAAATGATATTGTAGGTCAGGAGCACCTGCTGGGTGACAATACCCCTTTGCGCAAAATGATTGATAAGGGGGAGTTTGAATCATTGATTTTTGTGGGCCCACCGGGGACAGGGAAGACAACCGTTGCAAAACTTATAGGCAAAAAGCTTTCTTTGCCTTTTTATCGTTTGCACGGAGCTGCTACAAGTGTTAATGAAATAAAGAATATTACAGAGTCATCTAAGCATTATGGGCGTCCATCAATTATTTTTATCGATGAAGTTCATAGATTTAGCAAGACACAACAGGATTTGTTGCTGAAGGTAATCGATGAGAAACACTCATACATAATTGGGGCATCCACCGAAAATCCTTACTTTAGTCTAACTCCTGCAATGAGGTCGAGAAGTTTTATATTTGAATTTAAAGCTTTGAATGAGGATGCTTTGTCGAAAATATTGAATAAAGCGACTTTTGCCATAATGGAAAAATATGGTGTAAAAAATGTTGAGTGCCAGAATAGAGAATATTTTATTCAAAATTGCGGTGGGGACGCAAGAAGAATGCTTAAGCTTTTTGAAACAGCTGCCAGCCTGGGTGAAATCAAAGATTCAAATCTGTTTATTACAGTGGATAAAATCGAAGAGCTGACCCAATATTCCGTTTACTCAAAAGATGAACACTACGATTTGCTGTCAGCAATGATAAAAAGTATAAGAGGCAGCAATCCGGATGCAGCGCTTGTCTGGTGTTTTAAGCTGATAAATTGTGGTTTTTCCCCTGAAGAGATTTTTAGAAGACTGTATATTTCAGCATCTGAGGATATAGGGAATGCATATCCTGATGCTGTTACTTTTGTAAATTCTGCGTTTAATGGTTTTTTAAACGTTGGAGTCCCGGAAGGTTACATAATACTTGCTCATGCTGTTACATTTCTGGCTTCTTGTCCTAAAAGTAACAGAAGCTATGAGGCCTATAAAAGGGTTAAAGAGTATTTGAAAAAGAATGACCCCTATCCCCCTGCAAATATTCGCCATAATCCCAAGGGGTACAAATATCCCTTTGAAACTGGCGAGTTTGTAAAGCAGACATATTTTGAAGGCAGTGAAAAATTTTATAGTCCTTCAGAATATGGATTTGAGATAAAAATCAGGGACAGGTTAAAAAGGCTTTGGGGCGAGAATGAGTTCTAAGCAAAAAGGACATTTGAGAGCGATAATGCTAAGTGAAAGAAAAAAAATGGATTTTAAGGAGGTTCACGAAAAAAGCGAGAAGATTGTGAATAAGTTTTTGAATTATTATGAGAAGTACAAATCATTTATATTATATTTTAGTTTTGACAATGAAGTGCAAACTTTACCTCTTGCAAATCATCTTATTGGAAAGGGGAAAAGTGTTTACAGTACAAAATTGAATGGCAATGAACTGATGCCTGGTGCTGTAAAAGACCTGGGTAGCCTTCAGCGAAACATTTATGGCATTTGTGAGCCTTTAAACTATGAAAATGTTTTTGAATTTGATGTGGCTGTTGTTCCGGGGGTTGCTTTTGACAAAAAGTGTAACAGACTTGGTTTTGGAAAAGGTTATTACGACAGGTTTTTGCCGAAATTAATTTGCAAAAACATTGTAGGTTTTGCTTACGACTTTCAAATTGTGGAAGAATTATTTGTTGAAGAGTTTGATATCCCGATGGATGTTGTAATTACGGAAAAAAATATTTACAGGAGGAATTGATGATACTGACCATTTTATTGTCTGTAGCCGGCGTTGTGATAGGCCTATTTGCCGGGATTATAATTCAGAAAAAAAAGGTTGAAGCTGAAAATCAGAGGTTAAACAAACAGTCCAGTGATATAATCAGCAGGGCTAAGAGAGAAGCAGAAGAGATATTAAAAGAAGCCAAAATTGAGTCAAAAGAGATTATTTACAAAACTAAGCAAGAACTTGAAAAAGAGGCTAAGGAGAGAAGAAAAGAGCTACAATTGCAGGAAAAAAGACTTATCAGCAAAGAGGAAAGTCTTGATAAGAAAATTGAACTTATTGATTCAAAGGAGGAAATGCTTTCCAAAAGAGCAAAAGAGCTTGAGGACAGGATAAAAGCTAATGAAGAGTTAAGGGAAGAGTTAGAAAGTCAGAAAGATAAACTTCTTTTGGAGATTGAAAGGATTGCTTCAATGACAAGAGAAGAGGCCAAAAATATGCTGGTGCAGCAAATGGTGAGTGAAGCTAAGGTTGATGCTGCAAAGCAGATTAAAGAGATTGAGGAAGAGTTGAAGAATGAAGCTGATAAGAAAGCAAGGAGCATTATAGCGACTTCTATTCAAAGATGTGCTTCTGACTATGTTGGTGAGATTGCCGTTTCTGTTGTTAATTTGCCAAGTGATGAGATGAAAGGTAGAATTATCGGAAGAGAGGGCAGGAATATTAGGACATTTGAAAGTGTAACGGGAGTGGATATTATTGTTGATGATACCCCTGAAGCGGTTATTTTATCATCTTATGATCCATTTAGAAGAGAGATTGCAAAACTTACGCTTGAAAAGCTCATTTCTGATGGAAGAATACACCCTGCGAGAATCGAAGAGCTTTATGAAAAGAGTAAGGATGAACTTGAAAAGCATATTATTGAGGTTGGCGAAGAGGCTGTTTACAATCTGGGTCTTCACGATATTCATAAAGATATAGTAAAACTTGTGGGCAGGCTTAAATACAGGACAAGCTACGGCCAGAATGTTCTTGGTCATTCAATAGAGGTGGCAAGGATTGCCGGTATTATGGCAGCAGAAATTGGTGCAGATGAAAAAATGGCCAAAAGAATGGGGTTGTTGCATGATATAGGTAAGGCGATAGATTATGAAGTAGATGGCTCACATACTGAAATCGGTGTAGATTTGATGAAGAAGTACAATGAAGCTCCTCAGGTAATAAATGCGATTTTGTCCCACCATGGTGAAGAGGAGTTTAAGTATGTTGAATCTGTACTTGTACAGGCAGCCGATGCAATGTCTGCCTCAAGACCTGGCGCAAGAAGGGAAGTGCTTGAATCATATATAAAAAGGCTCGAAAACCTTGAAAAGATTGCATCAAGTTTTGAAGGTGTTTCAAAAACATATGCCATCCAGGCTGGAAGGGAGGTAAGGATTGTTGTAGAGCCTGAGGTTGTAAGTGAAGAAGCTCTGGTAGCTCTTGCAAGAGATATTGCAAAGAAGATTCAGGATGAGCTTACTTACCCCGGTAATATAAAAGTTAATGTTATCAGGGAGTCAAGAGCTGTTGAATACGCAAAATAGCACGTTAAATATATTGTTTATAGGTGACATTGTTGGTAGAAGTGGCCGCAAAGTTGTAAAAGCGGCCATCTCCGAAATTAAGAGAGAGCTTGACATTGATTTTGTAATTGCAAATGCAGAAAACTCTGCAAGCGGTTTTGGAATCACATTAAACGTTTACAAAGAGCTTGCTGGTAGCGGTATAGATGCATTTACGTCAGGCAATCATATTTACGACAAAAAGGAATTTATTGAAGAAGTATCAAAATTTGAAAATCTTGTCAGACCTGCCAACTTTCCATTATCTTCTCCGGGCAAACCTTACATTGAGTTTGAAATAAAAGGAATAAAACTTTTGATAGTCAATTTAATAGGCAGAATATTTATGCCTTTATCGGATTGCCCTTTTAATAGGTTAGATGATATATTGCAGGGAAAAAATGATTTTGTAACTATTGTCGATTTTCATGCTGAGGCTACAAGTGAAAAAAATGCATTTGCATATTATTTTGATGGAAAGGTTGCGGCAATACTTGGTACACATACACATGTGCAGACAAATGACGACAGAATACTACCAGGAGGGACTTTGTATATAACTGATGTTGGTATGTGCGGTGCACTTGACTCTTGCATTGGTGTAGTTAAGGAAAATTCTATTGAAAGATTTTTGACTGCAGTGCCTGTTAAATTTGATGTTGAAAAAAAAGGAAAGATGTTATTTAATGCTATGTTTTTTAAATTGGATAAAAACACAAAAAGGGTAGTGGAATTTAAAAAAATTTACAAAATTTATGGGGAATAGTATTATGGATTTAAAAAAGGAAATCAAAAAACTTTTGAAAGAAAAAAATGCTGTTCTTTTAGCTCATAATTACCAGATGGATGAAATTCAGGAAATCGCAGATTTCACCGGTGATTCTCTCGGACTTAGCATAGAAGCTTCAAAAGTGCAGCAGGAAACTATTGTTTTTGCCGGTGTTCACTTTATGGCTGAGACAGCATATATGCTCTCTCCACAAAAAACTGTTCTTCTTCCGGAAATCGATGCAGGCTGTCCTATGGCTGACATGGTAACGGCTGAGGATTTAAGAGAGTTTAAGAAAAAGTATCCTGGTGTACCTGTAGTTTGTTATGTAAACTCTTCTGCTGAAGTGAAGGCAGAGTCCGACATTTGTTGTACATCTGCAAATGCTGTTAATGTTGTCAAATCAATTGACTCTGACAGAGTGATTTTTGTGCCTGACAGAAATCTTGGCCACTATGTTTCAAGATTTGTGGATAAGGAAATAATTTTGTGGAATGGGTTTTGCCCCATACACGAAAGAGTTACAAGGAGAGATATAGAAGAGTTGAAAAAAGAGCATCCAGATGCTGTGGTGGTTTTGCATCCTGAGTGTCCTCCTGACACCATTGAGCTTGCTGACCATGTATGCTCTACTTCAGGGGTGTACAGTTATTGCAAAGAAAGCAAAGCCAAAAAATTTATAATTGGTACTGAAAGCGGGGTGGGATACAGACTCAGGAAAGAGAATCCTGACAAGGAATTTTATTTTGCCTATTCCCCTTTTAAATGTAAAAATATGAAAAAAACTACACTGAAAAAAATATATGATGCGCTGGTGGAAAACAAATACAAGATTACGGTTGAAGAAGAGATAAGAAAAAAAGCAGTGGTATCAATTGAAAGGATGCTGCAAATACCAAGAAATTATTAGGTAAAAAAGTTCCTTATTGACTATGAATGTTTTATTTTTTATAAGACTTCATAAATAAATTTTGGCGGTATGATGTGAAAATAGGTTTGGCATCTGACCACGGCGGTTTTGAACTTAAAGAGACAATCAAAAATTTCTTGAATGAAAAAGGTATAGAGATCGTTGACTATGGTACTTCAAATGGCAATGAATCTGTAGACTATCCCGATTATGCAAAAAAAGCAGTACTTGGCATATTAAAAAATGAAGTTGATAAGGCAATAATAATGTGTGGTACAGGGATAGGTATTTCCATTTCTGCAAATAAATTTCCTGGTATCAGGGCAGCTTTGTGCTGGGATTCATATACTGCCAAAATGAGCAGGTTGCACAATGATGCAAATATACTTGCAATGGGGGGCAGGATAATTGGTCCCGAGCTTGCAAAAGAGATAGTAGATACATGGTTGTCATACGAGTTTGAAGGTGGAAGGCATAAAAGGCGAATTGATAAAATAGATTCTTTGGCTAAAGAGTATTGGAATAATATAAAATAGGGGATGTCTATGTCTTTGTATGAAACTGTAAAAAAAGTTGACAGGGAAGTTTATGATGCT
>NZ_JBSQOT010000008.1:0-65502 GCF_055117995.1 Deferrivibrio sp.
CAGGGTATGTTAAAAGAAGACACTTTACTGAGTGAAACAGCATGAATGAAGGAAAATTAAAATCTATGAAAAAAAGTCTTGACAAAAGGGGGTATCTTAGTTATGGATATAATCAAGCTTAAAGATGTAAATAAGATCTTTGTAAAAGGAAATAAAGTGCTTAATAAGATCAATTTGTGTATAAAAGAGGGAGAAAGGGTAGCTCTTATTGGACCTTCAGGATCAGGAAAATCCACTCTTATTAGGATTATAGGTGGTTTTGAGAAAATTGATAAGGGGCTAGACAGTAAAGTAGAGATAATGGGGGTTGACAGGCAAAGAGATGGCAAATTGCTTCCTGAGTCCAAAAAAATAAATAGTGAAATAGGTATAATATTTCAGCAATTTAATCTTGTTGGAAGATTAAAATTGTTAACTAATGTTTTAATTGGAAGACTTAACAAGACTTCCAATTTAAATTCGTTTTTTTATGTTTTTGACAAAAAAGATAAATTAATTGCTCTTGAAGCACTTGATAATGTGGGTATGCTTGAGTTTGCACACCAGAGAGCTTCAACTTTGTCCGGAGGTCAGCAGCAAAGAGGGGCTATAGCAAGAGTTCTTGCTCAGGAAGCTAAAATTGTCCTTGCTGATGAACCAATTGCTTCACTCGATCCTGCATCCTCAGAAAGAGTAATGAAAAACTTGATAAAGCTTAATGAAAAACATAAAAAAACACTTCTGGTATCTTTACATCAGTTTAGTGTTGCAAAGAAGATGTTTGATAGAATTATTGCTATGAAGAAAGGGGAGATTGTATATGATGGCTCACCAAAAGATATCAAAAAAAAAGATTTAATAGAGATTTACGGTGTATATGACGCTGATGAAATGCTTACGTAACTGGAGGTAGAATGAATAATAGAAAGGATTTAAATTTTTTACTTCAAGAATGTAGTTTTAAATCATTAAAAAAAGTATGCGACGAAGTAACTAATTCTCACAAAATTGAAATAGTTGAGAAACCAAACTTATACACTGTTTTAGTCCCAGTCAAAGATCCGATTTCAGGTGGTAGTTTTTATGTAGGTGAAGTTTTGACCACAAGGTGTATTGTTAGGATAGATGAAAAACATATGGGATGGGCTATGGTTTATGATGAAAACTATGAGATGGCTAATTATGTTGCCATATTAGATGCTGCCTACGGAGCCGGTTTTTTTATAGAAAAGATCGACAACTTACTTGCTGAAGGAAGGAACAATTTCGTCCTTAAGAAGAGATATATCAATCAATATGCTCATTCAACTAAGGTAGAATTTGATTTGATGTGAGGTTAAAATGATAAAGTTTGATATTGAAAAAATAAATAGAGAAAACTTCAGGAAGATTTTAAAAGGATTCTCATATCCAGCCACTAAGTCTGATATTGAGCTTTTTATGAATGACATCCAGCTCACCTTCGGAGTGCTATTTTTATATTCAAATGTTACGTATTACATTGAGAATGATGAAAAATTTGAGGTTATCAAAAGCATTACCAATGCTGAAAAGGTATGCCTGGATGAAGCTGATTATGTGTTTCTATCAGAATTTACAGATACAGAGTTTACTAAATGCAAAATAGGTAACATTTTAAATCCAGAAAAATCTACTACAGTTATAATGATGGGAGCAAACTCTACAATAAATGTAAAGTTAAATGGTCCTGGAATTGAAAATGAAAAGTTTGTTGATCTTCCTTTAACAGAAAAATTCGTTGAAAATTTCAGAAAAATAAACGGGAATTTTCCGCTGGGGTTAGATTTTATAATTTATGACAATAAAAATAGCTTTTTTGTTTTAACAAGAACCACAAAATTGGAGGTATAAATGGGATATGTTGCTGTCAAAGGTGGCGAAAAAGCAATAAAGCACGCAATATCTTTTTATGATAAATTTCTCGATTTTTTTGAAAATGAAGGTATTGACAAAAAAAACTTTTTTGTAATTCAAGAGATACTAAGTGAGTCATCACTCTATTCAACTAATGTCACCACAAATATATTTCATAAAATTGGTGGAGACAAATTTGCTAGCTCATTTTTTATGAGATCCTTTAGAAGTAGTTGTAATAATATAAATGGGAAAAGAGCCATAGATGTTAATAAATTGAGAATAATCAGAAAGATATCATCTGCTTTTAAAAATGTTCCAGGAGGTCAGATTTTAGGGCCTTCTCTTGATTATCTTGTGAAGGTAGTGGGTACACTTGAAAGCGTAGATAATTTCAACATAGAGAGCTTTCCTGATACAGACATTATTTCTGATTCAATTTTGGAAAGTTTTAGAGAAAAAAATCTGGTTAAAACTTTACCTAAAGAAGAAGACCCTTTTGATATTACGAAAATATTTCCAGAACCACCTTACAAAAGAAGCGCAGTTTTACAGATGATGGCACGAGGTGAAACAGGTTCACTGCTTGCATTCGCATACACATCTATGAGAGGATACGGTGATGTTCATCCTACAATAGGTGATTTACGTGTTGGCTTTGCTGAAATATATTTAGAACATCCTTTTATTGGTGAAGAAGTAAAAGTATGCGAGATACTTTTAACTTCATGTGAAATTTTGTCTAAGTTTGAAAAGCAAGAGGATGGTAGAGTAAAACTTACTTCAGGGTTTGGCGCTTGTTTTGGATTTAACGAAACAAAAGCTATATCAATGGCTATAATTGATTCTGCTCTGTACAATTCAAGTTATACGAATAATTCTCAGGACATTGCAAGTAACTTTGATATTATTATGAATCATATAGACTCTATAGAATCAGTAGGATTTGCTAATCACTACAAATTACCTCATTATGTTACTTTTTTATCTGACTTAAAAGTCTTTGAAAACGTTTTAAAGGGAGGTAACTGATTGTTATGACATATGCTTTTTTAAACGAAGATTCAAAAAAAGAAATAAGACGGGCAATTTTGAAAGCGATATCTATTCCAGGCTATCTTGTCCCTTTTGCTTCCAGGGAGATGCCGGTTGCAAGAGGTTGGGGGACCGGTGGCATTCAGATAACCCTAAGCATAATTAAGGAAGATGATATTTTTAAAATAATTGACCAGGGTTGTGATGGAAGTGTCAATGCTGTAACTTTACGAAATTTTATAAAATCGACTACTATAGTAAAAACTACATTTGAAACTGATAAAAGCACTCTGATTCAAAGCAGACACAGAATTCCTGAAATACCCTTAAAGGAAAATCAGATATTGGTCTTACAGGTTCCATATCCTGATGTACTTGTAAATGTTGAACCAGATTATGGGAAAAGAAAAGTTATGCATGCTTACAGAGATTACTCAAAACTATGGGTCTTGTTGTATGAAGATATAGTAAAATATAGCATTAGCAGATTTGCAAGCAGTTATCCAGTAGTTGTTAACGACTATTACATTATGGATCCAAGTCCTATCCCTAAGTTTGACATCCCTAAATTGAATAAAAATAGAGGATTAATCTTATTTGGGGCAGGTCGTGAAAAGATGATCTATGCTGTTCCTCCATATACTAAAGTAGAGCCTTTGGTTTTTGAAGATTTGGGTTTTGAAGTGGAAACTTTTAACAATATTTCATGCCATAGGTGTGGTGCTACAGGTGTATTTATGGATGAAATAGTCAATGAGATAGGAGAAAAAAAGTACTACTGTAACGATACAAGTTATTGCGATTTGATTTTGAATAGAAAGTCGGAGGAGTAAATGCCGAAAATTTTAGAGATTAATTCACTGTCAAAGATATATGGGAAAGGTTGTAGTTATTGCAATAAAATTATTTATGAAAAGAGTGAAGAGAGTATCTGCCCGGAATGCAATAGTGTCTTAGCACTTAAAGACATAAGCTTTAGTATAAAAAAGGGAGATAGGTTTGGGATAGTAGGAGAAAGTGGTAGCGGAAAATCTACCTTATTAAAAATATTATATCTGCTTGAAACTCCTACAACAGGAGATGTTATAATTTATGATAATTCCGCCCCAAGACATATGTCAAATATCAGTATTAATCAAGTTAATTACTTTCAAAATAATATAATGTCTTTTATCAGGCAAAACCCTTATCAAGGGCTAAATTTTAATTTTACAGCCAGCGGTAATGTCGCCGAAAGAGTGATTGCTAAAGGGAATCAAAATTTTAACAGTGTTAGAGAGATTTCCAATAGTTTTCTGTCAAAAACCGGAATTTTAAAAAACAGATTTTATGACTTACCTTCACAGTTTAGTGGTGGTCAACAACAAAGGATACAAATTGCTAAAGCTCTTGCAAGTAACCCTCAGATTATACTTTTAGACGAGCCAACAACAGGGCTTGATTTGACAATACAGGCGGTCATTTTAGACCTTTTAAAAGCTCTGTATGAAGAATACGGATTTACTATGGTAGTTGTTTCTCATGATCTTGGTATTATTAAACATTTAACAGATATTTGTATTGTTATGAAAAATGGCAGCATTGTAGAATTTGGTCTTACGGATCAAATACTTCAAGATCCACAACATCCATACACCCAATCTTTGATTTCTAGTATGCTGTAGAGGTGGAAACATGTTAAGTATGAAAAACGTATCAAAAGATTTTGTTATACATAATCAAGGCGGTATAAAGATTACTCCTATTAAAGATATTACATTTGAGGTGAAGCGAAATGAAATATTTTGTCTTACAGGCCAAAGTGGGACGGGAAAGTCAACAATTTTAAAAATGATATATGGGGCTTATAGAGTAACTAAGGGTAATATATATCTTAAAATAAATGGGGAGAAATATAATATTTCGGATTGTCAAATCTATGAAATTTTGGAGATAAGAAAGAAATACATAAGTTATATTTCGCAGTTTCTTCAGATTCTTCCAAGGACAACAGCTTTACAGTACGTTTCAGCACCATTGTTAGAAAAAGGAGCAGACAAAAAGGAAGCTGAAGAAAAAGCTAAAGAGATGCTTAGTTTTTTTAATATTAAGAAAAAATTATTTAATCTTTCACCTTTGAGCTTTAGCGGTGGTGAGCAACAAAGAGTAAATATTGCAAGAGGATTGATTGAAAATAAACCACTACTTTTACTAGATGAACCTACAGCTTCACTAGATGTAAAAAACAAAGAAAGAGTAATCAAAAAAATAAAACAGTACAAAGAAAATGGTGGAACTTTAATAGGCATTTTTCATGACGAAAAATTGAAAAAAGAGCTTTCTGATAGGATTTTTGATGTTAAAAATAACAGATATCTGTAAAATTGGAGGCCATAATGTATGCTCTAAGGAGTAAAAGTGTATTTGTTGATGGAAAATTTATCCCTGCAGATTTATTAATAGAGGGAAGTATTATTATTGAAGTTTCAAAATATGGTTCTTATGATAAAGTAATTGACTTTGAAAATAGAAAAATTTTACCTGGAATTGTAGATTTACATTGTGATGGTATTGAAAAAGAGATTGAGCCTCGCCCAGGAGCATTATTTCCGCTGGATATGGCAATAATAGAATTTGACAAAAAACTTGCATTGCAGGGTGTTACAACAATTTTTCACGGAATAAGTTTTGAGGATGAAGAGTTACAAAAGGTTAGAACTAATGAATATGCTAGGGAAATTGTTGAAAGAATCCATTTTATGCAAAATAATAACACCACTCTTGTTGATAATTTTATTCATTTACGCTTTGAAATAACAAACCATCAAGGGATACCGTTAATTAAAGAACTAATTGCTGATAAAAAAATAAATATACTTTCGATTATGGATCACTCTCCCGGACAGGGACAGTTTAAAACCCTTGAATCCTGGAAGAAGTATCATTTAAATACTTATGATTTGAAAGAGAGTGAAATCGGAAAATATTTAAAAGAAAAATTTTCCAGAAGAAAAATGGGGTATGTAGAGGAATTAACAAAATTTGCAAAAGATTATGGTATTGTGCTTTTAAGCCATGATGATGACTGTAAAGAAAAGTTAAATACTTTAAGAGCATTAGGCGTTAGTATTTCTGAGTTTCCTTTGAGTCTTGATGTTGCAAAAGATGCA
The DNA here is from genome assembly GCF_055117995.1 of Deferrivibrio sp. Lineage (NCBI taxonomy): Bacteria > Pseudomonadati > Deferribacterota > Deferribacteres > Deferribacterales > Deferrivibrionaceae > Deferrivibrio > Deferrivibrio sp. The sequence goes on from NZ_JBSQOT010000008.1 coordinate 6,039, forward strand.
AAAGATATGGGTATGGGTGTCGGAATGGGTGCTCCAAATGTTGTAAGAGGGGGAAGCCAAAGCGGCAATATAGCCGCAAGGTTGCTTATCGAGGAAGGAGTCTGTGATTATCTTTGTAGCGATTATCATCCAAGTTCAATGCTGCTTAGCCCTTATAAATTAAGGGATGAAATTAATTTGCCAATTGAGAAGGGGTTTGAGATGATTACCAGTATACCTGCAAAATTAATTGGTTTAAATGACAGAGGAACGATTAGTAAAGCGAAGCTGGCAGATATAATCGTTGTTGACGAATCTTTTTACCCCAGGGTAGTTTTTACTGTGAAAAAAGGGAATATAATATATAATTCTTACGATTTAAAAAGTACTTATAAAAAAATTTTTTCCATTACTTAAAAATGAAAAAGATAATTTTAATTGTAGGCCCAAGTGGCTCCGGCAAAGATTCACTGATAAAATATGTTTCGGATAAAATAGATATTAATGTAGTCAAAAGATACATAACCAGAAAACCGGATAACAATGAATTCAACTACTTTGTTGATATGCATGGATTTGAAGTACTGACAAGATCGGGCTTTTTTGTTAGTACATGGGAAGCTTATGGCAATTTTTACGGTATACCTATTCACTTTTTAAAGAACGGAAAAAACATTATCTCTGTATCACGGACAGCAATTCAGGATTTTGAAAAGAGATTTAATGATGTAATTACTGTTTTAGTTACTGCAGATAAAGAAACCGTATTAAAAAGGCTAAATTTGAGAAAAAGAGAAGATCAAAATCAGATTGAACAAAGATTAATGAGACACACGATAAATTATCAGGCAAAAAATACGGTAGTTTTTAAGAATGAAGATTCATTTGATGTAGCTAAAGAAAAATTTTTAAAACTTATTGAGGGTTTGTGATGGATATCAGATTTCTTGGTACATCGGACAGTAGTGGCATTCCTGTTCATAACTGTAACTGTGAAATATGTGGTTTATACCGCAAGCTTGAGAAAGTTGAGAATTCGGTTTGTGCATATATAGAAACAGAAAATGGAGAAATAATCCTTATTGATTGCGGAATAGACAATATTTCCATCATTTTTGATGGAAGAAAGATAAAGGCTGTTTTTCTTACACATTTTCATCCGGATCATGCTCTTGGTTTGCTCAAATTAAGACATAGTTTAGATAAAATTGTATGCTATCATCCTCATGATGAAGAAGGTTTTGCTGACTTATACAAGCATAAGAAGAGTATAACTTATATTGAAAATAGACCTTTTGAACCGATAGAAGTAAATAATATTCATTTTACCCCAGTTCCGTTAGTTCACTCAAAGAATACCACAGGGTATCTAATTGAATTTGAGGGTAAAAAAACCGCATATCTTACTGATTGTGCAAGAATTGAGCATAAAACATTATCATTTTTGAGAAATAGCAACATTGATATATGTTACATAGATGCCTGCTTATCCCCAGAGGATTGTATAGGCAATCATCTGAATTTCATAGATGCTTCTAAAATTATCGATAAAATTTCGCCAAAAGAAGCATATTTGATTCATTCAAACCATAAGACTCTGGAATACATAAAAAAGAACGGTATAAAGCTCAGGTACGATTACTTAACTTTTTATTAACATTAAATATTACTTTTCATAACCTTAAACTTTATAGTTGAGTATGTTACTTTACTAACACCTGTGTAGAGAAAGGATATTACAAATATTGCTATAAGCAAATATTTTAATTTAGATGCTTCATTAATACCATTTAGTATATTAAAGTCTGCTGAATTTGAAGTATTAAATAAAAGTGAAATTATAATAGAGTAAATTATATTAATTATTGAAAAATATTGATAAGTTGATACTTTTTTATTGCCTCTGAAGTCATTTCTTAAAAATTCAGATAAAAATCTGAATAAATTAATAACAATAACTGATGTTAAGAATGCTGTCTTTATATACCCCTGAGAGTAAAAAATGATAGCCAATATTCCTGTCAGATTAAACAGTATCGATGCAACCGATTGAACCGGAATTGTTTTTACATTTTCACAACCACTTTCATATGAAATCTTTTTGGTTTTACCCTCAAAAACAGTATAAAACTTTTCAAATATTTTTTTGATAGGACCTTTGAAATCCGAAACTTTTTTTCCGTAACAACAGCCAAAGCTTAAGCAAGCAAGCCTGCCTATACCTTCTCCTGTTATGTAACTTATTGCAAGTGAAGATAAAACAACAAAAGATTCATTCAGAGCAATATCAATATTTTTTGTGATAAGATATGATGTAATCAAAACAACAAATGGTGCCGTAATACTTCCCACAAATGAAGCTCCGGAAACTGTGAAAGTATTCTTTTTGTTTTCAACAAGTCTTGCCATAAGTTTTGAGGCAGGCATACAGATGCTTAAAATTATCAAAACAGAAAAGAGAACTGTTTTGAAAGAAATATTGTAACTCATTGTTAGTGTTAAAAATAAAGCGGTAGAAAAGGAATAAGATATTGCATTTAATAAACCATAATATGTGATATTTATTCCATACCATTCACCTGTTCGAGATTTTTTAAACGGTATTATGGCTAAAAACTGGTATTTTTCTCCTGGAAAATTTTTTATTCCAAAATATAGTAATATGCCTGTAAAAAAAATATAAATAATTAATAGCAAAAAAGACATTTTAACCTCTCCTGTAAGCTATTGTACTTCTCACCTCTACCCTTGTTTCCACTTTTACATCTTTTAAATTTAAACTGTATCTTGATGGCACATCGGCTCTTTTTGAGTTAGTAATTAAATCTTCACAGAGATCGATTTTATCCTTTTCAAATAGTAAAATTGTAGTGCTGCTACCCGGTCTGTATAAACTTTTTGGTTGTCCCTTTTTCAGAAACATTCCTTTAGTAGGAATTACTGGATTATCATAGTTTTCTTCACTATAACACTGAGCTATTTCACCTATCATCATTGCCGCAACTTCTACCATTGCGATTTTACCTATTTTGCTACCATTTTCAATATCAGTGTTGATAATAGTAATAACCCTTTTATTTTTTGAATAAGGAGTGGCTATTATGTTTACAACATGAGGGTTACATGAGTGATATAGCCCATCTATTTGATAAATATCTTCCAGAATTCCCGAAACAGGCATATGATTGTAATGATATTCATCCGGAGTGAGTCTGAAAATGGTAAAGTCTCCACCATTAAAAATTTTTTCGTAATTTTCGTTTTGCAAAAGTTCTTCAAAACAAAAAAACTTATTTTTTATGTAAAAGATAGATGTTTCACTCAGTGATCCAATCAAAACCTTTGCATCGCATGGGCTTACTATTGCTCGATAATCATTGTCCATGTATCTGAAATTTTTAAAGTCGATTTTTCTTTCAAAAATATCCCTTACAGTTTTAAAGCTGGAAAGAGAATCGATACATTCGTTTAAATTTATATTAAGTTCTTTGATTATTTTGTTTATTCTAAATTCGGGAAGAGGAATATCGTATTTTATAAAACCTAAAAAATCTGTAACCCATTTCTTTGTGGCCTGGTTTAAGATATATGAACTTTTCTCCCTATTTTCTGAATAAATTTTTTTGATGAGTCTGTCTGCAAAAAGTTTTTCTTCAACTACGCTATTATTTTTCCTTTCGATGTAGCAGTGCTTTTGCATAAATTTTCCTTATTGTTTTTTATATATGAAACCAACAGAATAGTTTTTATTACAAATTTAATTTCTTTCAATGTTAGTCTGGATTTTTCAAATTTTTCCCTGATATCGACTATTTTTTTTATAACCACAGTATCTTTGAAAACCTGATTGAAAAGTGTTCTTATTTCTTTATTTGAAAAATCTATTTTTAATATCTCTTCCGTCAAAGAGAAAAAGCCTTCTTTTATGTGTCTAATTCTAAGTTCTTCCCTGTAAAATATTTCCATATCTTTGTTAAACTTTTCTGCCACAATATCTACAGGATTTGTTTTTTTATTTTTTTTCAGTACTTCTTTTATAATTTTATTTACCCCTTGTTTTTCAGGGTTAATAAGCCTTAAATAAAGATCTTTTAATGTTTCTTCGAAATAAATGTTAATATAATTATCTTTAAAGTCAGCTTCTATTTTTTTAAAAAGGGCTAAACGGTAATCTTCCAACTTAACTCTTATATAGCCTTTATATCTGTTACTTTTTCTGATCTCTTTACAATGTTTAAGTATTGATAACAGAAACCTGTTAGGTGTGTTTTCCTTTATATATACCGTTGGAATTCCTATTGCCGACGCATATAATAATTGTCTTCTTTCGCTTTCAACAGCCCTTTCATCAGGTATTGATGCATGGGTTATATTGTCTTCTCTTATATATTTAAAGGCAAGAGAAATAAGTAAGGCAAAGAGGTTAGCTGCATGTTTTAAGTCATGTTTTAATGAATAGAAGTTACTGAAAATTCTAAGTTCAAATCCGCAAAATCCGGCTTCTTTAAAGTATCTACCTTTTATGGGTGCATAAAAAGACATATCAGAGTCAAAAATCCCCATTTCTTCCAGTGCCAGCTTTAGCTTTTTTTGATTTTCTAAATTTCCATTAAATCCTGATTCGTTTTCCGTACTAAGTAGTGCAACAAAATAATCTATTAATCTATAGTCCGGAATAAAATCCCCTCTTTGAAAGAAAAGCTTTTCAAGAATAAGGTCAACGAAATAAGGGCCTTTAGGCTGAATTCTATTGAAAAATATGGTTTTTCTTATTCCTTTCTTTTTCCATCTTCTCCAGAGCATTCTAAGGTGAGTATAATCAAGTTCGTGAGGTAGAAAGCCCAATATTTTTTCAGGGTGAAAATCTTTATAAGGAGCTCTGTAAGGTGATGCGGAATATATACCTATAAAAAGTGGCAAAAAGTGTTCCATTATTTTAATGGCAAGATCTATATAGTATTTTTCAGTCTTTTCCATTGAGAAATTAAAATGGGCCTTAAAACTTTCTGTTAATAATTTGCTTCCAATAGAAAGGTGTATTCCGTTGTTTGAAAGTGCTGTGTTTGAGGTATCAGGCAGTATAATGAGGTTATTTCTGATAATTCCGGCATCTTTTAACGAACTCAAAATGTTTAGCCTGCTTCTGGATAATACTTTATGGCATTTTATCATATACTCTTTTTTCTTTCTCCCCTCATTCCACCCTGAAAGGCAGGGGCTTATAAAAAGTTCCCTATAAAAAGTATCCGATACTAATGAGTTAAGGTCTTTCTGGAAAGTAGGAGTCAGAGGTGATTTGAAAATTACAACTTCCTGCCCTGATTTTGACAGTTCAAATTTTTCGTTTGAATAATAGCATAGAAACTGAGTCATCAGAAATCTGATGGATGTTTCGTTTGCAATATTCTCACCAAGATTATCATCGTCGTCACTTATGTAAAATGATAAAGTTTCTGGAGATGTATTATCATTTATATATTTCGAACTGATCTTTTTTGCTTCTTCAAAAATTGCCTCGGGAAGATCGCTCAGATTGCTTACCACATCAATAAGAGCAAGATTTAACAGATAGCTTACAGGTAACCTTAACTTTTCAACCCCTTTAAAATTAACATAACAGTCTGCATAATCATCTCTTAATTCAGAATTAACATCAGACTTATTTTCCAAAAAATCCTTTTTTATTTGATCTTTTGCATAATCTGACAAAACATTTTCGTCCAACAAAACCCAGCTGTTTTCCCAAAAATGCTTATTTGTATTTTTTATAAGATTATCCAATTGTTTGATCCTATTAAAATCTATTTCACCTGTTTCATATCTCCTTGATAAGTTTTTATAAAAAGTAGAACTTAAGATTTTGTTTACAAGGTCGATATTATCCCATTTCCCCTTGACGCCAGCCTGAAGTTCTGTTTCAGCACCTGCGGTAAAATCTCCAGGGGAAAACATCTGATTGCACCCAAAAAGCTTGTTGTCAAATTTTGTCATGGGAATGAGGTAGACAATTTATGTTATAAAAACATTAAAATTATGTTAAATATTTGAAAAAAGAGCTACTTGTTTTAACCGTTGAAATATCCGGCTGCTGTTTCACCATTTTCGGGGAGCAATATTTTAATTAAAACACTTTTTTGTAAAAAAATGTTAATTTTTTTTTAAATATTGCAAAATTTTAAGCCAGCTTTTATAAGTAATCATGGAAAAAATAAAGGTATATTTCATAGAACAAAAACAGTTACTGCTTTATATTGAACTGATAATCTTTTTTGTTTTATTTCCTCTTATAGGAGTATTTAGCTTTAAGAAAATTTACCCTCTACCTTATATAATTATCGGAGGTATTTTGTCTTCTATCTATTTGTGCAAAAAGCGTTCTTTTCGTGTGAGTAAGTTTAGTTTTTTAAATGTCAAAAAGTATTTACCTGAGATGCTTTATCGCTTTTTCTTGCTTTCGATATTATCATTGATCACTACATTTATTTTTTGGAAAGATGACCTTTTCTTGTTCATAAATAAAGGTTTTTATTTTTGGGTTAGTTTAGTGGGAATTTATTCTCTTGCAGCTGTTTTACCTCAGGAAATCATATATAGAAAATTTATGTTTGAAAGGTATGCCCTGGTTTTCAGTGAAAAAACAATATTTCATATAAGTAGTTTGGTCTTCGGGTTTGGGCATATTATTTATCAAAATATTATTTCCTTTACTCTGGCTTTAATCGGTGGATACATATTTTCTTACACATATTTAAAGACAAAAAGTTTGTTTTTGGTTACGCTGGAGCATATATTGTATGGGAGCATGTTATATACGATAGATATTGGAAAATTTTTTGTTATGAATATATTATGAGGGTTATATTATGAAATTATTTTCTTTTGTTTTTTTTATAATCTTATCAATCAACCTGTATGCCTATAAAATGGCTTCACTGGCAAACCCTAATGTGATTTCTATGGCTGTAATGATTGAAAAGGGGTATATAAACGCTGAGTTTGTTCCGGTTACAGGAGATATCTCTTCTCTTGTGGGCCTTATAAAGTCGAACAAAGTCGATGTGATAGCGGTAAATTATGAAGCAGCGGAAAAAATATCAAAGTTAACCGGCTGGATTTATTCAGGCTCGACTATCAGCAGAGCAGTTTATATTATCACAAATAAATCGATTGACAATAAAGATGTTTTAGAAAATAGGAAAATAGTATCATCGTTTAGAGGAGGTTCTCCTGATATATTATTTCAAAAATTAAATCTAAAAAATCAACCTACATATACAGATATGCAAATCGCCGTTCAGCTTTTTTTAAAGGGAAATTTTGATACAATAGTTTTACCTGAGCCGCACGTCAGTAACCTTCTTTTAAAACTGAGTAAGCTGCAGAAAAATTATTATGTATATGATATCATTGATTTTATTGGTAAAGATTTCAGATTCCCTATCAACGCACTTTTATGCAAGATAAAGAAACGGATAAAGCTTTGAAAGAAGCGCTAATAAAAAGTGTTTATTTCGTAAATCAAAATCAGGCAGAGGCAACTAAGATTTTTGAAAGATATTTTAGAAATTATTTTGAACTGAATTTCCCTTTTGAAGCTTTTAATAATGCTATAGAATCGGGGAGACTAAAATTCGAATATTCTAAATGAAATTAAAAATAACATTTCTGGCGTTATTTTTATGTTTGTGGCAGATTTTATCTCTGTTTTTTGAAAACTATGTTTTACCATCCCCTTACACGACTTTATTGGCCATTTTTAGAATGATAGACTACAACCTTTTCAATGCAGTGTTTGTATCATTTTTCAGACTATTTTTAGCTTATGTTTTATCTGTTATGATATCTATTTTCTTCTCTGTTTTTTCGCAATTTTCAAAAAATATTGGTGCATTGATAGAAACAGTAATGTCATCAATTATAAAGGTTCCAAATATTGCCTATCTTACTATTTTTATGCTAATTATAGGGGTTGGAAGTTATACAGTAATGGCTACCATTGCGATTACGATTATCCCCGCAACAACACTTGCATTTATTGCAATTTTAAAACAATTGGATGAAAATATCCTGGAAGTGACAGAAATCTTTGAAGTTATTTATTTCAAAAGAGTTTTTTATTTGTATCTACCGATGATATTTGAAAGTTTTTATCCTGTATTTCAGATGAGTTTTTCGCTTGGATTTAAAGTTATGGTTATGGCAGAATTTATAGCTGGTATGGATGGGCTTGGCTATAAACTTGTCGAGAAAAAGATTTCATTTAATATAGATGAGCTCTTTGGTTACGTTGTAATAATGACTTTTACTGGAATTTTCTTTCAAAAATTGTTAGAAGTCATTTATTTGAAGATAAAAGATGTGCATAGTAGAATTTAAAAACGTTTCTTTCAAATATAGCGAATATAACATAATAGATAACCTTTCTATAAAATTTTCTAAAAATAGATTCGAAGGGATATTAGGCCAGAGTGGTATCGGAAAAACAACATTAATAAAGCTGATCTTAGGGATGCTAAAGCAGGATAAAGGGGAGATTGTAAGAAATTTTAAGAGAACAGGTGTAATGTTTCAGGCTGATACATTGATTGAGAATTTATCTGTTTTAAAAAATATGCTTTATGTTACAAACGATAAGAGGAGCGCCATGAAGTTTCTTCAAATGGTTGGTTTAAATGATTTTACACATTTTAAGGCAAAACATTTAAGTAAAGGTATGAAAAAGAGGGTAGAAATAGCAAGGGCACTTTGTATATATCCTGAACTTGTCGTAATGGATGAGCCGTTTGGTAATCTGGATTTGCTCACTAAAATAAATCTGGCTTCAAAAATAAAATTTCACCTCAATGAGTTAGAAACATCTTTTATTTATATTACTCACGATATTGAAGAAGCTTTGACCATCTGTGACAATATCACAGTATTTTATGAAAAACCCTTAAATATTAATTTCAAAAGATACATTGATGTGCAACATAAAAATAAGTCAATATTAAGTAAAGAAATTAAAGAATTTATAATAAGAACATCAAACAGATATCCTGATTTTAAGTCGAACAACATATTTTTTTGAATAAAAACCTTAAAATAATCCTTGACAATTTAATATATATTCATAATTTAACGAATATATATTAATAAAAGGAGGTAGTTATGCCAGGATTTGACAGAAGAGGGCCAGACGGTGAAGGTCCAAAAACAGGCAGAGGGCTTGGTAAATGTGGTGGTAATGTACAGATAAATGAAAATTTTGGTGCTGAAAGACCTATGAGAAGAAGGTTAAGAGATGCTAACTGCGACTTGCCTCATCAGGGAAGAGGGCGTGGTAGAGGCACATGCAGGCACGTTTAAGGTAGTAAGATGAATATCTCTATTGTTAGTGGTAAAGGTGGTGCAGGAAAGACCACCTTTACCATTTTGTTTGCGAAATATTTGGTAAGTAAAGGGAAAAAGGTTTTGATTAATGATTTGGACGTTGAAGAGCCAAATGTAAATCTATTTCTAAATAAAAAATTGGATTACGATGAAGTATATATCTATATCCCTGAGCATATTAAAGAAAATTGTATCTCCTGTAAAGAGTGTGCGGAAAAATGTTTATTTAATGCATTGGTAGTAGCAAAGGATTTTTGGCTTGTTTTGCCTGAATTATGTCACTCTTGTAAGCTCTGTGAATATGTGTGCAAATATTCGGCTATTAAGGGCAGCAAAAGGGTTATAGGTAAAATAGGGCAATCTTTTGATAAAATGCTTCATTTGCTGGAAGGCAGATTAAATATAGGTGAATCTCTAACAACGGCTTTGATAAAACAGGTTATAGGTAAATCTTTAAAAATAAAAGATAATTATGATGTCATAATTATGGATTCGCCACCTGGGACATCCTGTCCTGTGATTCAAGCTTCAAAAGATGCTGATAAAATAATCGTAGTTGCTGAGGATACACCGTTTGGGTTTAGTGACTTTGTTGTTTTAAGCGATATGCTAAAAGAAATAGGTAAAGATTATTACCTTGTAATAAACAAATATATTGATGGTGAAGGGTATTCGGAATTTGCCAGTAAAAATAATGTTAAAGTACTTGGCAAAATTCCTTATGATATAAATCTGGCAAAGAATTATTCTTTTGGTGATGTAGAAGATATCGACACCATTGATTTTGATAATATTTACAATACATTGTTGGAGGGATGACATTGAAAGAGATAGTTGTGGTAAGCGGCAAAGGTGGTGCTGGTAAATCTACGATAACTGCTGGATTGTCATATTTTCTGAAAGAAAATGATATACTTGTGGATGCGGATGTGGATGCACCAAACTTAAAAATACTGCTTGAGCCTGAATTAATAAGAGAAGAAGACTTTTATTCGGGAAAACAATTTAAGATAGAGCAAGATTTTTGTATTATGTGCGGTAGATGTTATCAGGAATGCAGTTTTGAGGCGATAGAAATAGTAAATTTAAACTACGTCATTGACGATGTAGCTTGTGAGGGGTGTGGTTTATGTCAATTTTTATGTCCTGTAAATGCGATTTCGGTTAGCGATAAATTAACCGGTAAAAAGTATGTTTCGAAGACCAAATACGGCTTTAACATGGTGCATGCCCTGCTTAATCCGTCAGAGGAGAATTCTGGTAAGCTGGTTGCTGAAATTAAAAAGATTGCAAAGAATCTGGCAAAAGAGCAAAACTCTTCTACAATAATTGTAGATGGGCCTCCTGGTATTGGTTGTAGTACAATATCAGCTATTTCCGGGAGCGATATACTACTTTTGGTGGCTGAGTCGACTATTTCAGGTCTTCATGATATGGAAAGATTAATTGAATTGACAAAAAATTTTAAGGTTAAAAGAAAGGGGTTTATAAATAAATTTGGACTGAATCACAGTATTGACGAAAAACTTGTTAATTTGTTTGAAAGTAAAGAAATAGAAATTGTGGGATACTTGACTTATTCGCAGAATATTCCTCAATATTTAAAAAAGAGAGTTAATTTGCCTGAACATATTGATGGATATAAAAAATTATTTGAAGGTTTATACAATAGGCTTATGGAGGCAGTAGGATGAAGATATTGGTAACAGCTCTGGAGAAAAATGAAAACAGACTCATGGATGTAAGATTTGGCAGAGCTTTGTATTGGTATATTTTCGATACTGAGAAAAATGAGTCGTATTTCATAGACAACAGCCGGAGTGAAAATTTTGAACATGGTGCTGGAATGCAGGCTGCAGCAAATGTTATAGATGAAGGGGTGGATGTAATAATAACAGGCTCAGTAGGACCGAAAGCTTTCAATATTATTAAGAACAAGGGGATTAAAGTATATCGCGGTAATCCTGAAAAAAGTGTAATTGAAAATTTGAAAGATTTTGAGAAGAATATTTTAGAAGAGCAAATAAATTAAAGAGGTGGTTTGATATGAAGATTGCTTTGCCATTGTTAAGTAAAGATTTGGTCAGTGACCATTTTGGACACAGTAAGATGTTTTTGATAGCGGAAACTGAAGGGGATAAGATTGTAAACGTAAATTACTATGATGCACCAAAACATGAATTTGGCTCATTTCCTGTGTGGCTTATTTCGATGAATGTCAATGTCCTGCTTTGTAAAGGGTTAGGACACAAGGCTGTTGAGATTTTGAATTCAAAAAATGTTGAAGTGTTCCCAGGGGTGACCGAAAATAATCCGATTGATGCTATCAATACCTATCTTGCTGGTAAAGTGGAAAAATCTGACGCATTTTGTTCAGGTGGGGATAGCTGCCATTAAAACTGATTGGAAATAGTTATAAATCAATGTATAATAACAGCAAGGAAATTTATGAAAAAGGCTGCTCTCTTTGCTGTTATTTTTTTTGCCGTAATACAGTTTGCCGGCGCAAATGAGATTATCCCTGAATATATTGCCAGTACATACAAAATTCCTCCCTTTTATGTTAAAGAAGTTTTAGGAAAGGCAAAAATAGATGAATCTGTCCTTGATAAGATAAATAATCAAACTGAGCAAAAAGAATGGGACGAATACAGGAAGATATTCTTAAATTCTGATAAAATCAGGAAAGGAAAATATTTTTATAAAAAATATAGGAAGTTATTGCTAAAGGCCAAAAGAAGATACAATATTCCGGCTGAGATAATTGCAGCTATTATTGGTGTGGAGAGTGATTTCGGAAAGTATGTGCCAAAATTTAGGGCCCTTGATTCCCTCTACACTCTTGCCACAAAGTTTAACAGAAGAAGCGAATATTTTACAGACGAACTGGGTAACTTTATCAAATACTCATACGTTTATAAATTAAAAGCCGAAAATATAAAATCATCATACGCCGGTGCAATAGGGATACCGCAATTTATGCCATCAAATATCTTAAAATATGCAGTCGATTTTAATGGGGATGGCAGAATAGATTTGGAAAACAGCATAGCTGATGCGATAGGTAGTGTGGCAAATTATTTAAATAAAAACGGCTGGAAAAGTGGGGAAGCTACCGCGGTGATGGTGAAAAATGCTGACAGACAGCAGGATAATTTTGTAAAGGTGCAGACGTTGCGGAAAAAAGGTGTTATTTTCCCTTTTAATATCAAAAAAGGTGAAGTGAAGATTGTTAAGTTTGACGTCAGTTATTGGGCGACATTTAAAAACTTTGACGTACTCAAAAAATATAATCCAAGTGATAATTATGCATTGTCAGTATTGCTTTTATCAAAAGAACTCAGATAATCTTACAAATTTTTTGGGGTAAATAAGCAAAAAAATGTTGCATTTTTTCTTAAATATGTATATTTCCATATATATAGTTATGAGGATATAAGGTGTTTTATGTCTGAAAATTCTTGCGTTAAATTTTTACCTGTTTCGGTTTTTGCAACAGTAATGGGGCTTATGGGAGTTACTCTTGCATTTGAGAGGGTGGGAAAAATTTTTCACCTGAATGTTCATAGTGTCTATGTTTTATTGTTAGTAATTGTTAATATATGGTTTTTGTTTTTGAGCGGAACGTATCTTTTAAAATTTCTGAAATTTCCTGAAGAAGTCAGAAAAGATTTTTCTCATCCTGTTAAGCTCAATTTTATACCAACATTTTCCATAAGCTTGATACTGTTTTCCATTGGTTATTTTGAGATAAGTAAAACAGTTTCGCTTATATACTGGATATCAGGTGTTATTATCCATATGCTCTTGCTTTTTTATATTATAAATAAATGGTTTTTTCATGATTTTAAGATAAATGTAAAAAATCCGGCGTGGTTTATACCTGTTGTGGGGCCAATTCTTGCTCCTATAAGCGGAGCTGCTTTTTCTATTGAGGCTTCCTGGTTTTTTTATAGTATAGGTATAGTTTTGTGGCTTCCAATTTTTTCAATACTTCTTTACAGAGTAATTTTTAATGATCCTTTACCTCCAAAGCTATTACCTACACTTTTTATTATGATTGCTCCTCCTGCTGTTGGTTTTATTTCCTATATTAAACTGAGCCAGCAGCTTGATAATTTTTCGAGGGTTTTGTTTTATTTTGGCGTTTTTGTTTTTATGCTCCTTTTAACTTTTTACGGAAGATTTTCAAGACTTCAATTTTTTCTGTCCTGGTGGGCCTATACATTCCCTATGGCTGCATTTACCATCAGTATAGTGCTATATTTTCATCTGACACATTTTGTGTTTTTCAAGTATTTTGCGCTACTTGCATTTATGCTTACGCTGGCAGTTGTGCTTATTGTGTTGGTTAAGTCGTTTAAAAGCTTCCTAAAGGGAGAAATCTGCGTGGAGGAATAGATTTATTAAAAATTATTGACAAAAATTTTTTGCAATTGTATTGTTTACCTGAGAGGTAAACAATGTCTTTTATAAAGAGAGAAGCTGACTATGCAATCAGAGTTGCTGCCTTTCTTGCGGGCCAAAACAAAAAGGTCAAAATTGACCATATCTGTGAAAAATTATTTTTAAATAAGCCTATTGTTATAAAAATCATACATCAACTTTCAAAATGTGGTATAATAGTAACTGAGACAGGTAAATATGGCGGTGTTTCCTTGAATCCTGATTGCGTTGATTTGAGTTTATTGGATATTTTAAAGTGTATGGGATTTGTGAACTCGATTAATATTTGTGTTGACCAACCTGAAAAGTGTCAGCTTAATCCTATTTGTAATATCACTGTATTTTTTAAAAAGATTCAGGATGATGTTGAAGAAAGGTTGAAATCAGCAAAACTGAAAGATTTTGTTTTTAGTGAGGAAAGTTTAAATATTTTGTAGGAGGTAGTTTATGGAACAGTACCGTTAAGATTACGAAACGGTGAAAGGTTTTATTTTGTCCGCCATTTTCTGGGGTGTAATAGGACTTGTTGCTGGTCTCTGGATTTCAGCCCAGATGTGGGATGCTGCTTTGAATCTTCCGCCATATTTCAGTTTTGGAAGGCTCAGGACATTTCATACCAATGTGTTGGTATATGGGCTTGGAATTGGTGCTGAATTTGGTGTGTTTTACTATCTTGTTATAAGGCTTACAAAAAGACCGCTTTTGTTCCCAAAGTTGGCGAGATTTCATTTGTGGCTGTTTAACATAGGGGTTGCAATTGCGGGTATTACGCTTTTGCTTGGCTGGACACAGTCATTGGAATACGCAGAATTTGAGTGGCCAATTGATATTGCAATCGTGATTCTATGGGTAATTTTTGCTATCAATATTATGGGCACAATTTTCAAGCGCAAAGAGCAGCAGATGTATATTTCATTGTGGTATATTATTGCTACAATTATAACTGTTGCAATTCTTTACATTGTGAATAACCTATCTATTCCGGCGGGGCTTGATAAATCCTATCACCTGTTTGCAGGTGTCAATAGTGCCAATGTACAGTGGTGGTATGGTCATAATGCCGTTGGCTTCCTATTTACTACTCCGATTCTTGCAATGTTTTACTATTTCTTGCCAAAGTCAACCGGATTGCCGATATACAGTCATAGACTATCAATCATTTCGTTTTGGTCATTGATATTTGCTTATCTCTGGACCGGTGCACACCATCTTGTCTATACTCCGCTTCCAGACTGGATACAGACACTTGGTATAGCATTTACACTCTTTTTAATTGCTCCTTCCTGGGGGAGTGTTGTAAATGGATATTTTACTGTTGAGTCAGACTGGTCTGTTATGAAAAACAATTATCTTACAAAGTTTTTTATAGCAGGTATTACTTTTTACGGATTGCAGACCATTCAGGGCCCATCTCAGGGTATTAGGGTTATAAGTTCTTTAATTCACTATACAGATTGGGTTCCAGGCCATGTGCATATGGGGACAATGGGCTGGGTTACAATGGTGATATGTGCTTCGGTTTACTATATAATTCCTCATATTTATAAAACTACAATTTACAGTGAAAAACTTGCAAATGCTCATTTCTGGATTGTTCTTATTGGACAGCTTGCTTTTTCCATTACAATGTGGATTACCGGTGTTCAGCAGGGCGCAATGTGGAAGATGACTAATCCTGATGGAACATTGAAGTATACTTTTATGGAAGGGCTTCTTAGAAACTATCCTTACTGGCAAATGAGAACACTGGCTGGTGTAGTATTTGTAGTGGGGATGCTTCTTTTTATTTACAATGTTATGATGACAATTAAAAAAGGTAAGGCTGAGCTTGAAGCAAAAGTTGAGCCTGCTACCGCAACTGCTTAAAGGGGGAAAATATGTCTGAGAATAAAAAACTTTACAGCAATGCATTAATATTTTCTCTTGCTGCGGCGATTACGGTTCTGATTGGAACAATTGTTACGATGTTTTTGCCGATGTTTACCGAAGGGATGCATCCGAAACTGAAAGAATTAAAACCATATACTGCCTTGCAGCTTGCAGGACGTGATATTTATCAAAGAGAAGGGTGCGTAAATTGTCATACACAGACAGTCAGGCCATTAAAGTCTGATGTACTGATGTATGGAGATTATTCAAAAGCCGGTGAATTTGCTTACGACAGGCCATTTTTATGGGGTTCCAAAAGGACAGGTCCAGATCTTGCAAGAATTGGGGGCAAATATCCTGATGACTGGCATTATCAGCATATGACCAATCCACAGGCATTTTATGAAAAATCTAATATGCCAAAGTATGCCTTTTTAAATGATAGAAAAGTTGCAGTTGAAAAAACAATTTCTCATATGAAAGCACTTGGATTCCCATATACAGATGCAGATATTGAACAGCTAAAAAACAGCACAGAAATGGATGCGATAGTTGCCTACCTGCAGTCAATTGGAGCAGCAGTTGCCAAAAAAGCGATACTTCAAATTGATGAATCAATGGTTGAAGAGGTTAGCCCTTTTGCAGGCAACAAAGATGCTGTTTTAAAAGGGGAAAGACTTTACAAAGCGGAATGTGCAGGATGCCATGGTCAAAATGCCGAAGGCAATATTGGCGGCTCACTCGTGGATTATGCCGCTGCCGAAAATCCTGACAGAGACATTTATCTGACAATTGCAAATGGGTTTGAAGGTGCAATGCCGGGCTTTGCGGCAGCTTGCAAATCAAACTTCTTTGTTACATATCCGCGTTTGAAGGTGCAATGCCGGGCTTTGCGGCTATCTATGACAAAAAAGAAATCTGGTCGCTGGTGGAGTACATTAAGAGTTTAAAAAAGTAGGAGGCTTAAATGTACAAAGAAGAATTTGATGATCTTGAAAAATTTGAAAGGGAAGATACAAAGCATAAGTTACCTTTAGGATGGTTAATCCTATTTATTGGACTTATAGTATTTGGTATCTTTTATACTTATATGTACACACCTGCATTTACAGGTTGGTCACAGAGTAAAGTTTTTGAAGAGTCAATGAAAAAATAATAAAGTTTGAAGGGGCTAAAAATTTGCCCCTTCTTACTGCTAAGCGGAGTAAAATATGCCGAAAGACTTGCTTGCATATCTTATTTTCGGATTTTCACTGGTAGCGCTTTTTGTGTGGATAATTTTTCACTACTATTCAAAAAAAAGGCATGAGAAAGTGGAATCTATAAAATACAAAATTTTACAGGATGATGATGAGTAACTTTCAGTCATACAGGCGAGTTGTCAGAATTTTTCTGATAGTTACTGCGATAGTTTTGCCTTTTATAAAGATAAACGGCAATCACTTACTTATATTTGATATTTACACATTTGAGTTTCATATATTCGGGCTTGTTTTGCAGATAAATCAGTTTTTGCCTCTTCTGGCACTGGCGTTGTTTATTACTTTTTTATTTTTATATATAACAGTAACTTTTGGCAGAATATGGTGTGGCTGGCTTTGTCCTCAGTCTGTTTCAATGGAAGTTACATCATTTATGGATAAATTTTCAAAAAATGCCATATCTATTAAGGTGTTAAAATTAATTTTAGTTTATTTCATATCTCTGCTTATTGCAGCAAACATTTTGCTGTATTTTATTCCATATGAAATATTTTTTAAAAGTTTAACCGGTGAGCATTTCAGTAGAGGTATTTTTATATCTTTGATGGTACTTGGTACTTTACTTTTTTTAAATTTCTGGCTTGTCAGGTACAGATTTTGTGCGACCGTTTGTCCATATTCTATGCTTCAATCGATGCTTTTTGATAAACATACCCTTGCCGTATGGATGATTCCGGAGACGCGTGATGAATGTATTAAATGTATGGCCTGTGTAAAAGTTTGTTCAACGGGTATAGATATAAGGCAGGGGCAAAATTCTGCTTGTATTAATTGTGCCAAATGTATCGATGCCTGTGCCGATGTTATGGCAAAAAAAGGGAAAAAGTCGCTTTTTGCATATAGATTTGGTGAGAACAACATAAAGAATTTTACAAGATTTTCATCGATTGTTTCAATGTTTCTGGCAATAGTTTCTTTTGTAGTTTTTATATTGGTGGCTTTTAATACAAAAAATGTGCAGGTAGAAGTTATTCCTTACAAAAAGTTTCTTCCGAGATATGTTGGTGATTTTGCTGCAAACGGGTTTATTCTGGTAGTTGAAAACAGCGATAATGTAAATAAAAAAATAAAAATTGAATTAAGAGATATGACAGAATATGAAATTACCCCCGACAGCATGTTTGAGGTTGGTGCAGATTCGAAGAAGGATTTTACGTTTTTTATAAAGATTAAAAAGAATATTGTTGAAGGCAAGCCGATTTTGAATCTCAAAATGAGAATTTTGAATATTACAGATAACAAAGAGGAGATTAAAGATTTGAGCTTTAGAAGACCATTTGATTCAAAGGGGAAAAAACAATGAGAATGATGCTGGGGCTTGTCTTACTGGGGTTATTGCTGCTTGGCTCATCGTTTTATTTTGGAATTAAATACTTTGATGGGAAGGTTGAAGAAAAACCTTATGAAGAGGCAAGTTTATACGACATGAAAAGGGAAATTGTGGAAAAAAATCATTTGAGCCTTGAAATATTGAATATCGAAAAATTGGACAATAAGTATAAGATTTGTTTTACCATAAACGGAAATATTGAAAGACCATTCCCCATTGAGGGTGTGGAAATACTCAGGCCGGCAGGCAAAGATGTAATAAGGCCTGACATAAGAGTCAGAGAAAAAATCTGCAGTGTCAATGTGCCTTTAAGTCAGGGCTACTATATTTTGAAGGTATTTTTAAGGATGAAAGAGATTGTAAGTCTTGAGAAGACAATTTCAATAAAGTAGGAGGCAGTTATGAAGAAAGGGACAATTATTATGATTCTGTCAATTATAGCAATGTTGGTTATACCTTTATTGATTGCGTTAAGTATAAAATAATTATGGGTTCACTCTTTTTTTTGGTACCGCTTAGTCTTTTGCTCGGTATTATTGTGCTTATTTTGTTTTTCTGGGCGGTGAAAAATAAACAGTTTGACGATGTAGAAGGGCCTAAATACAGAATGTTAGATGACGACGACGAATAATTTGACCCAGTGCAGTCACTGTTTGTTAAAATTTAACAAAAATACTGCAATAGTAGAAAAAGAAGGTGAGGAGGAACTTCACTTTTGCTGCCCGGGCTGTCAAAGTGTTTATCATTTGATAAAGGATGGTGGTTTTGGCGGTTTTTATAAAAAGAGGAGAGATTACAAACCAGGACCACCTGAGCTTTCTGTTGTAAGCGATGATCTGTTTATTGATGATGTATTAAAGCATGATGATTATTATGAATTGGAATTTATTGCCACCAATATCAGGTGCGCAGCCTGCATCTGGCTTATAGAAAATTATCTTTCAAAACTCGAGGGTATAAAATACGTGAGAGCAAATTATGCTACTCACAAAGTGAAGGTCCATTGGGATTTCAATAAAATATCATTAGACAAAATCCTTAATGGTATTGCTGAATTGGGATACACCCCAATGCCGGTTTCTGCCATGTCATCTTCAGATTACTTTGTAAGTTTGAAAAAGTCATACTTTTATAAATTCGCTATCGGTGCATTTTTTACAATGCAGATAATGATTTATTCGGTTGCTTTATATGCGGGGTATTTTCAGGGAATAGATAACAATCTTAAATTAATGTTTAGAATTATTGCAATGATTCTTGCTACGCCTGTTGTGTTTTATTCCGGCTTGCCTTTTGCAGTAAACTCAATAAATTCTCTGAAAAATCGAACTTTAAATATGGATGTGCTGGTATTTCTCGGCTCATATTCAGCATACTTTTACAGTCTTTACGGAATATTTACGGGTGGGGAGATATACTTTGACACATCGGCAATGATAATTACCCTTATTCTGCTTGGCAGATATATTGAAACAGAGGCCAAGATAAGAGCATCAAAGGAGATATCCCTTTTGTTCAATCTTCAGCCAAGGCAGACAAAGATAATTAAAAATTTTGATGAAGAAAATTACAAAACGGGGAAATTAAAACCTGTAATAGTTAAAACTTCTTCGGTGAAAAAAGGTGATTATGTTGAGGTTTTGCCTGGAGAAAATATTCCGGTGGACGGTGTTGTGGTTTATGGGACATCTGAAATAGATGAGTCTATGTTTACCGGAGAAAGTGTACCTGTGCATAAAAGGTCAGGAGATTATGTGATTTCCGGTACTTTTAATTTAAATGGAACACTTATTTTTAAGGTTCTTGAGGAGCCTGGAAAATCATCTCTCAATAAAATTGCAGAAGCAATAAAAAAGGCACAGGAGAGCAAGTTTTATTTTCAAAAACTTGCAGATAGGATTACCTCTTTTTTTGTGCCTTCTGTAATTGCAATCTCGTGCATCACATTTTTATACTGGTATTATTCAGGCGCTAAATTTGTGGATGCTTTTTTAAATTCCGTATCTGTCCTTGTAATTGCCTGCCCATGTGCTATGGGGCTTGCAACCCCTCTTGCAATATTGATAGCCACTTCAACTGCCTTTAAAAAAGGTATTCTTATTAAGGAAGGCTCTATCCTTGAAAATATTTCAAAGGTTAAAAGTGTCTTTTTTGATAAGACAGGCACAATAACGGAAGGTATTCCTTCTATTGTAGAAATAAGGGCATATGATTTTTCAGATGTTCTCAAAGTAGCAGCTTCTATTGAGCGTTTTTCCAGACATATTCTGGCAAAATCCATTGTCAATGCTTATAAAGATGATTTTTTGGAGATTGAAAATGTAAAAGAAATTCCAGGCCTAGGGATGGTAGGTTATACTCCTGACAAAAAAATTGTTGCAGCCGGGAATTTGGCACTCCTTGACAATCTCAATATCAGAGCAGATAAGCAGATTTTGAATGATTTCAATACATCTTCCCGCAAAGGTTATACAAATATCTTTGTCGTCTATGATAAGAAAGTTATTGGAATAATATCGATGTTTGATAGGGTAAAGGATAAATTTGATGAAATTTATCAGTTTTTGTTGATGAAAAATATCGATATGACTGTACTGACCGGGGATACAAAAAGCACAGCAGAAGCAGTTTTAAAAAATTATCCGGCGCTAAATATTTTAAGTTCATTAACCCCTTCAGAAAAGGTTGAGTATGTTAAAAATAATCTGAATAAGTTTCCAATAATGATAGGGGATGGGATAAATGATGCACCAGCCTTAAAGCAGGCTTTTATCGGAATTGGGATGGGTAAAGGTACTGAAATAGCCCTTGAAAGTGCTGATGCGGTATTTTTAAACAGCAATATTTTACTTTTAAAAGATTTTTTTAAAATTGCCTCAAAAGCAAGAAAAATTATAATGGAAAATCTTTTCTGGGCTTTTTCCTATAACTTTATTGCCATACCACTGGCAGTCAGCGGAAAAATTCACCCGGTATTTTCTGCAATTTTTATGAGCATAAGTTCTCTTCTGGTGGTATTTAACTCACTAAGGATTAAAACCTTATCCCTGAAATAATAAAAAATATTCCAAGTGTCAGCATTATTAAAAAGCTCAATATCCTGAAAAGAAACCTAACTTTAAGAATAATATTCCCGAATATAGAAACTAAAAGCATTGAAAATGTAGTGCCAATTCCAAAAAGCGCCATTGAAAGTGCCGATTTATAGACATTTGAAAGCGAAGTTACGCCAATCAATGCCCCATAAAGCAGCCCACATGGAAGAAATCCCAAAATTAATCCCATTATAAATGGTGAATTAAATTTTACTTTTGAAATTATTGTGCTGATTTTTCTGGTGATAGAATTGTCTTCAAGCCTTGAAATGACTTTCATGCCGAGAATGTCAAATATCCCATAAAAAATAAGAAATAATCCTGCTATGATAGACAACGCTTTTTGAAAGATAACAATATCTGAGAAAAGGGTGGTTATATTTGTGGTAAGTC
Organism: Deferrivibrio sp.; assembly: GCF_055117995.1. Lineage (NCBI taxonomy): Bacteria > Pseudomonadati > Deferribacterota > Deferribacteres > Deferribacterales > Deferrivibrionaceae > Deferrivibrio > Deferrivibrio sp. The sequence continues at coordinate 27,785 of NZ_JBSQOT010000008.1, forward strand.
CGAAAACAGCTCCAAGTATTGAGTAAGTAATTGTTCTGCCTATGTTGTATTTTATTTGAGGGATTAAGAATTTCAGGTAGCCAGGTGAGTTGGGGGCAAATTTGCTTGAAATAAACAGCACAAAAGGGTTGCACATAAAAATACAGTGCCCAAACCCTCCAAAGAATCCCAGTGACAAAAAACCTAAAAGTTCCAACATACAAAACGTTTAACACTAAACAGAATGAAATTCAATTAAATTATTCAAGACTAATTTTTGCTTGCTTTAAAAGAAACAAATGTTTAATCTGCTTCATATAAAGTTTTTTCTGAGGTAATTGTGCAGATTGACTACAATTTTTTCATATTTATTTTTGCATTATGTTATAGTGTGTTTTTTGTAATTTTGACTATTGCTCTTAGAAACAGCAAATACAGAAAAGTCTTGAGATATGTTTCTATTGTTTATAAAGGTTTCAGTTATTATAATGCCAGGGGTATTTTAAAAGGTGCGATATGGGCGTTTGTAGATGGCATCATTACCGGTGTAATTGTAGCCTTTATTTTAAGGTTTGCTTTTTCTTAATATTTGTTTTCTTTAAGCAAACTGTCAATGGAGAAGTAATCAGCAAGTTTGAGAGTAAAAATGAAATTGCAATTACATTTGATGCCTGCGAAACAAAAACTCCTGCCTATTTTGATGAGAAGATTTTGCATTTTATTGTAGAAAAACAAATTCCTGTAACAATCTTTGTGAATGAAAAGTTTGCCTTGAGAAATTTGAACATGTTAAAAAAGATTGGTAAATTTGATTTTATAGAGATAGAAAACCATTCGGCAAATCACTACCAGTACATGCAAAAACTTGATAATGAAACAATTGTTGAGGAAGTTTTGGCAAACGAGAAGTTTTTGTACAAAAATTTGGGTATAAAAACAAAATTTTTCAGATTTCCCGGATTTAATTATGACAGAAGGGCTGTTGAAGTAGTAGAATCGCTAAAATATAAAATTATCCATGCAAATCTTATAAGTGGTGACCCCGACAAAAATATCACTGCTGAAAAAATGAGCAAATATATAGGGCATAATTTACGCCCGGGTGATATATTGATATTTCATATAAATGGCAGGGGTTACAATACTCACAAAGCATTGCCTGAGATATACAACATAATTAAAAACAGAGGTTTTACTCCTGTCAGGCTTGATAAGGTTGTCAGGTAATATTTAATAACTTTTTTGCATTTTCTGAGAAAATTTTCTCTTTGTCATCATCTGTCAAAAATTTGAAAGATGAAAGTATTTCAACATAGTTTTTCTGGTTGCACCAGGGGGAATCGGTGGCAAATAGAAATCTTTCGATGGGGTGTTTGCCAAAAAATTTTTTTATATCTTCTTGTGGCATTTTATCAAGACAATATGCAGTGTCAAAATATATATCTTCTCCAAGCAGGTATTCTTCAACCTCATCATACATTTCAAAACTTCCCATATGTGCAGCGACTATTTTTAAATTTTTAAAATTTTCTCTGATCTTTTTAATCCTTTCAGGTGTTGCATGATATGGGGGAGGATAGCCAATATCAATTCCGCAATGAAATACTATAAAAAGATTAAAGGATTCACATAAATCATAAATATCAAAAACAGCTTTATCATCTATATAAAAATTTTGATAGTCAGGGTGAAGTTTTAGCCCTTTTACCCCTTCAGATTTATATTTCTTTAAGTATTCTTCGATATTTTCAGACTCTGGGTGAATACTTCCAAGCGGCAGTATTTTGTCCGACCTGATTTTTTTACAAAAATTAAAAATGTTGTCAGATTGTTTTGGGCTTGTAGCAATGTTGCAAATTACTGAGACATCCACGCCTGATTTTTCCATTGATTCCAAAAGACCATTTAATGTCCCGTCGGTGAAAGGAGATATCTTTCCTTTTTCAGACAGGAAGTTAAGAGCACTTTCAGCCAAATGATCAGGGAAAATATGAGTGTGGAAGTCTATAATCATACTTAGTTTATCCCCATAGCTTTATATAAAAAGACCTGCTGTTTGAGATATTCTTTATTCAAGTTTATTATCTCAATATTTAAGTTCTCAATATTTCTTTCGGCATCAATTACATTTATGTAATCAATAAGGCCGTTTTCATATTGACTTTTTGCAATATTTAAAATTTCGTAGTAATCCTGAAGCAATCTTTTTTGTATCTGAATTTTTTTGCTTATATTTTCAAGCTGTATAAATGCTTCATGGATTTCCTTAAATGCATTTTTTACCGTATAAATGTAGTTTATTAATGCCTGTTTTTGCCTGGAGTTTGCTACCTTGACATTTGCCTTTATTCTGCCAAAGTCAAATATTGGAGCTGTTAGACTGCCTCCAATATTCCAGAATTTTGCCGAGGACTGCATGAGATTTGAAAGTTCGTAACTTTCAAGACCTAAAGAGCCGGTGAGAGAAATTGAGGGGAAATATGCTGCTTTTGCCACACCTATTTCAAAGTTTGTTGACTTCAAATTTTCCTCAGCGCTGATAATATCAGGTCTGTTTTGAATGATTTCCGATGGCAACATTGGTGGAAGTTGTATCGGGGAAGGTAAATTTGAACAGCTTATTTCCTTTGAATTGAATATTTCATCAGGCTGTTTGCCTGTAATAAATGAGATGGTGTTTTCAAGCACTTTTTTGCTTCCGAGAATATTTTCAAGTGTGAGGTAGGAGCTATTTAATTTTGCTTCTTCCTGCTTGAGAATGAGGTTGCTTACAATTCCATTTCTAAACTGTTTTTGTCTGTATTCATAACTTTTTTTGTAATTATCAACTATACTGTTAAGTTTGTTTATCTGCAGGTTTAATGCACATATTTCAAGATACGTGGAGATGGTATCGGAAATAAGTTTAAGTTTTACTGTATCAGCATAACTTTTTTGAGCAAGAAGCAGTGATAACTGAGATTTGCTTTTATTTTTTAGCTTTCCAAATATGTCTACTTCAAAGACAGCAGATGCTGAAAGTTTGTAATCGTTTGTGTTTAATCCTTTTCCGGTCACGGATGCCTCATCACTTGTCTGAAATCTGCTTACGGAGCCACTGCCATTTATTGACGGGTAGAGATTTGCTTTTGATAGATTAAAGGCTGCTTCAAGCTCATTTATCTTTTCATAGGCAATTAAAAGATTATCATTATTTTTCAGCGATTCTTCTACAAGTTTTTCAAGATTTTTATCTTTAAAATCTTCCCACCATTTTTTATTAATCATTGTATTCGTTTTGTTGTCTGCTTCAGGCAGATTTATTACGGGCCTTGAATATTTCGGCGCAAAAGAACAGGATATTATTGTAAGTGATAATATTATAATTGAGATTCTTTTCATCATATTACTTCCTTTTAAATATCATTTTTATTCTAATTACCATGTAGTAAAGCCAAGGGATAAAAAATGTGCCAATGAATGTTGCTGCTACCATCCCCCACACTACTGTATGACCGATAATGTGTCTGCTGTTGGCACCGGCGCCACTGCTTAAAATGAGCGGTACAGTCCCTGCAATAAATGCAAATGATGTCATCACAATAGGTCTGAATCTGATTTTTGATGCCTCAATAACTGCATCTAAAATATTCATTCCCATCTTTTTGTATCTTTCTTCGGCAAACTCTACAATTAGAATTGCATTTTTTGCTGCAAGACCAATCAATGTAATAATTCCAACCTGAAGATAAATATCATTTTCCAACCTGAATAAAAATACTCCTAATATCGCTCCAAAAACTGCAAATGGGATTGATAAAATAATGGATATGGGTGCCATCCAGCTCTCATAAAGAGCCACAAGGATAAGAAGCACAAAAATCACTGAGAAAATGTAGGCAGTGCTTCCTGATTGTTTTACCCGTACCTCCTGGAATGATGTGCCAGCCCAGGCTGTGGTATAGCCTTCAGGCAAGACCTCTTTTGAAACCTCCATGATTGCGTTCATTGCATCCCCGGAGGAAAATCCAGGCTTTGGGTCACCTAAAATTTTTGCAGCGGGAAACATATTAAATCTTTCCACTACTGATGCAGAGACTATTCTTTTTAACGATATGAGTGAGCTTAGAGGGACAAGTTTACCTGTGTTTGATCTTACAAAAATATTTCTGTAATCGTCAATATTATCTCTAAACTCTTCGCTTGCTTGAATATTAACGTGGTATGTCTTTCCAAAAAGGTTGTAGTCATTTACATACCCTTTTGCAAAAGTCAGCTGTATTGTAGAGTAAATGTCAGAAATAGAAACACCGAGTGCTTTTGCCTTTTCTCTGTCTACTTCTATCTTGTATTGAGGTACATTAGTATTTAGCGTAGAACGTACCCCCATTAACTCTTTTCGCTGATTGGCTTTTGCAACAATTTCCTGAACATATTTATTTAATACTTGTATGTCAGCACCTGTTCTATCCTGGACATAAAGCTCAAACCCACCTGTCATACTCATCCCTATTATCGGGGGAGGGTTTACTGTAAAGATTAAAGCTTCTTTACTTGCAGAAAACTGCCTCATAAAATTTGCTGCAAGTGCCATTGACGATTCATCTTTATTTTTCCTTTCGCTCCAATCTGTCAATTGGGAAAAAGTAATGGCTGCATCTGTCTTGTATGAGAAGGAGGATAAATCAAGACCTACAATAGATAATTCTTCTTTTACATATTTGTTTGCCAAAAGCTGTTTTTCTACCTCATTGTTAATTACATCACTTGTCCTTTTTAGAGAGGAGCCCGGCATAAGATAAGTTAATGTAAATATTGAGCCTTTGTCTTCTATAGGGACAAGACCTGTTGGCAGGAGTTTGTATATTTTATATGAGGCAAAAATAACAATTCCAAAAACAAGTACGTTTATTATTGCCATCTTTATGATGAGTTTTACACCTTTAGTAAATCCATTTGTAGCTTTTTGGAAAAATGCTTGAAACAGCCTGATAGGTAAAATCGGTTTTTTTTCTGTTTCCCTCAAAAACATTGCACAAAGTGCAGGGGTAAGTGTCAAGGCGACAATACCGCTTAATATCATTGATATTGATATAGTGACGGCAAACTGTTTAAACATCTCACCGCTAAACCCTTGTATGAAGGAAGCAGGGATAAAAACAGCAGATAATACGAGCACAATTGCAATTATTGGTGTAGTGATTTCTTCCATTGCCTTAATTGTAGCCTCTTTTCTGCCCAATTTTTCTTCACGCATAACTCGCTCTACGTTTTCGATAACAACAATAGCATCATCCACCACAAGCCCAATAGCAAGTATAAGTCCGAAAAGGGTGAGCAGGTTGATTGAAAATCCTAATGCGTAAAGTCCTGCAAATGTACCGATTACGGAAACAGGGATTGCAAGCAGAGGAATAAATGTAGCTCTGAAACTACCAAGGAAAATGTAAATTACAAATACTACCAATACTACAGCTATCAAAAGTGTCAAAATTACTTCATGTATGGATTCATTTATAAAAACCGTAGGATCGTAAGGCACATGAAATTTTATATCTGCTGGGAATGATTTTGACAGCTCATTAATTTTTTCATCTACCGCTTTTGCAACCTCAAGAGCATTGGCTCCTGGAGCAAGAAATATCCCCATCGGGATAGCTGGCTGATTGTTGTAGTATGCATTTACATAATAGTTTTCAGACTCAAGCTTTATATCTGCCAAATCTTTTAACCTGATAGATGAGCCGTCAGGGTTTGAGCGGATGATGATATTTTCAAAATCTTTTATTGTTTTAAGTCTGCCTTCCCCTTTTACTGTGTAGCTAAATGATGATTCTTTGGATAAAGGCTCTTGAGATATACCTCCTCCTGGATTTTCTTCATTTTGGGATGAAATTGCTTGATATACTTCTAATGGTGTCAGGTTATAAGATGCAAGTTTATCAGGCTTTATCCAAACCCTTACGGCATATTTTTTTTCACCAAATATTACCGCATCGCCGACACCTTTAATCCTTTTGATATCATCAAGAACATTCATCTGGATATAATTGCTGATTTCTGTATCTGACCTTTTTCCCCCTTCTGACACAAAAGCATATGCTTTCAAAAGGTCAGGCGTCCTTTCTCTAACCTGAATCCCCTGTCTTCTGACCGCTTCAGGAAGCAGGTTGAGTGCAGTCTGGATTCTGTTATTTATATCTACCTTTGCAATTTCAGGGTCAGTCCCTATTTCAAAATAAGCACTGATGCTTAAAATACCTGAAGAAGCCGTACTTGTCATATAAATTAAATCATTAACACCGTTTATAGCCTCTTCAAGGGGGGCAGCAACTGTTTTTGAAATAGTATCGGCATCTGCTCCCGGGTAAATTGCTGAAATATCTATCAGTGGCGGGGTTAGGGTGGGATATTCTTTAACCGGTAGATTTTTCAAAGCTATAAGCCCTAACAAAATTATTGTTATTGCAATAACAGTTGAAAACCTTGGCCTTTCTATAAAAAATTTAGAAAACATAGTTAGTTAACCTCTTTAATTACTTTGTCAATTACGACTTTTGTTCCGGGTTTTACCTTGAAAAAGTTATTTGTAATTACCTTGTCATTCGGTTTGAAAGGACCTTGCACGAAATAAAAATCATCTTTACTTTCTATAATTTGAAGCGGCCTTACCCCTACGACATCATTTTCAACCACAAAGCAGATTGTCCCCATAGGATTTTGCAAAACTGCTTTTTGAGGGATTTTGACAAGATTTTTGGAAGTGACACTTTTAAAGTTTACCCTTACAAATATACCCGGAGTTAATAATTTGTCTTTGTTGTCAATCAAACCTCTGAATTTTACCGTAGATGTAGCTTCATCGACTTTTGAATCCACAAAGGTAATTTTACCGTTTAAGTTTTCAAACCCGGATAATGTTAGATTAACATTAGAAAAATCCCCAAGGTCATTTTTAAGGTTGGAAAAATCTTTGTCGGGTAATGAAAATTCCACATATACCTTTGTGCTGTCCGTAATGGTTACTACAGGTGTCCCCGGTGTGACAAAGTCGCCTATATTTACCATTTTCAGCCCCAAATATCCTTTTTCGGTAGCCAATATGTTGGTATAATCAAGGTTAATTTGAGCTTTTTTAAGCTGGCTGTTTATTAGTGCTATATTTGATTTTGCCTGCTCAAGAGCAAATTTGGCATTGTCAAAATCTTGTTTACTTACAACGTTTTCTTTGAAAGATTGACTTACCCTTTCAAAATCTGCTTTTGCTTTTTCAAGCTGAACTTTTGCAACATCAAGTTGTGATTTGATAATTTCCACATCACTTTTGTAAATTTCATCGTCGATTTTAAAAAGGGGTGCACCCTTTTCAACAAATTCACCCTCTTTGAAGGATTGATTTAAAATAGTGCCTGATACTTTTGCAACGACTGTTGCCACATTATATGCTTTGACTTTTGCGGGGTAAGTAGCCTCAAAAACATATGGCTTAAACCCGCTGATTTCAAAGACATCCACGTGTGGTGCTGGCATCTCTTGTGCGTTTGCAGCCACTAAAAAAAGTAGTAAAAAGCTTGTGATGAATAATTTTTTTAACATATATCCTCCGGGTTATTTAATTCCGTTGATTAAAAAATCTATTTTTTTTGAAAACATTTTTCTGAAATTGCTTAAATTTATATCATCATTCTTTATAATGACAGTATCAAGAAAATAACCGAAAATCAGATACCAGATTGTTTTTGTAATGATGATCAAATCCTCTTCGGAAAAGTTTGATAACTCTTTCTTGGATTTAAGAAACGTAATTAGTGTATTATCAAGGGCGTTGCACATATTGTTGTGACTTTCTTTAACTTTCTGCGGATATCTGTCTACTTCCGAGAAGAAAATTTTTATTGCACCTTTTTTCATAATGAGTTTTTTTATATTTTCAGTTGCTATCTCAAGAAGGGTATCTTTTAAACTGAGATTCTCGAGTTTTGGAATCAAGTTTTTTAAATCCGGCAAAAAGGATTTACTCTGTATAACCTCTTCAAAAATGCTCTCCTTTGAACCAAAATGCCTGAAAAGTGTGACTTCAGAGACACCTGCGTGAAGGGCAATCTTTTTTGTTGTTGTGCCGAGGTAGCCTTTTTGTGAAAAAAGACCAAATGCCGCATCGACTATTTTTTCCTTTGTGCTCAAATATACCTCCATAGTGTAAGTAAGCACTTACATATAAAAACGTGCACAAAAAGTCAAGCTGAAAATCGTATGTATTAAATTTCAAGTATACATTTGACTTATAATAAAAAAATATATATTTTAGGCTCATTAATCAAAAGGGGTGTATTATGTCTGTAAATAAAGAGTTGCTTGATATTTTGGCTTGCCCAAAGTGTAAAGGGGATGTCAGGCTTTCAAAAGACGAGAAAAATATTGTCTGTGATTCATGCAAGTTGCTTTATGAGATAAAGGAAGATATCCCGGTTATGCTTATCGACGAAGCAAAAGAGGTAGAAAACAGCCTTGAGTATTAGCATGGACAATTATATTAAAATCATTGAAAGTTTTAAAAATCTCAAAATACTTGTAATTGGCGATTTGATGCTGGATGTTTTTCTCTATGGTGATGTTGAGAGAATATCTCCTGAAGCCCCTGTCCCTGTTGTCAGGGTTTTAAATATTATGCATCTTCCCGGAGGAGCAGCTAATGTTTCTTCAAACCTCAAATCATTGGGTGTAGATGTTACACTTTGCGGTGTTGTAGGGGGAGATGAAACCGGCAGAAAGTTTAGGCAGATTATTGATAATCAGGGGATTAATACATTTTTTATCGATGATGGGAGAAAGACAAGTATAAAAACAAGAGTGGTTGCTTCAAATCAGCAGGTTGTGAGGTTTGATGTTGAAGAAAATAAAAAGCTTTCGTCAAAATATGTTGGATATATTGAAAAATTTTTAGAGGATAAAATTAATGGGTTTGATGCTGTTATTATATCAGACTATGGAAAAGGGGTTATAACTAAAAAACTTATTGAAAAGGTCAGTGAAATAACAAGGCATCGTAAAATACCGCTTACAGTTGATCCGAAAATAGAGAATTTCAGGTTTTATAAAGGGGTAACGTGCATTACGCCCAACACTAAAGAAGCCTCTGAGGGCTCTGGAATAAAAATCAAAGATTATGAAGCGGTTGTTAAAGCTGCCAGGAAAATAATTAAAATGTTAAATCCCGAAACACTTCTGATTACAAGGGGCAGCAAGGGTATGGCCCTTTTTGATTCTAAGGGTGAAATTATAAAAGTACCTGCACTTGCAAAAGAGGTTTTTGATGTTACCGGTGCCGGAGATACTGTAATATCGGTTTTTACCTCATGTATTGCCGCAAAAGCTTCTTATATTGATGCAGTGAAATTATCCAATCTTGCAGGTTCGATTGTTGTAGGGAAGATGGGCACAGCTACAGTCAGCCCGGAAGAGTTAATAAATAATCTAAATCTTGTTCTTAAAATGGAGAGTTAAGTGGAGATTTTAACTTCAAGTCAAATGGAGCAAGCTGACAGTTATGCCATTAATGAATTAAAGATTCCTTCCATTTTGTTGATGGAAAATGCTGCAATCGCCTTTGCAGATGAGATTGAAAAGGATTTAAATGCTCTGTCCAAAGTTTGTATTGTTTGTGGAGCTGGAAACAATGGAGGAGATGGGTATGCCGTTGCAAGACATCTTGTAAATAGAGGTTATTTTGTAGATGTTGTATCAATTAATCCTGAGAAATTAAAGGGTGACGCAAAAGTTAATTTTGAGATCTTGAAAAATTTGCCGGTCAGAATCATAGATGATTTTTTACATGTAAACTATGGCAATTATGACCTGGTAGTAGATGCAATATTTGGTACCGGCTTAAACAGAAAAGTAGAAGGTGACCTTGAAAAGCTCATCTTGAAGATAAACACCGAAGCAATAAAAGTATACAGTATTGATATTCCAAGTGGGTTAAGCGGAAGCACGGGGGAGATTTTTGGTGAGCATATTAGAGCACAAAAAACTGTTACCTTTTGCAGACCAAAAATTGTGCATGTGCTTTACCCTGCAAAGGCTGCCTGCGGAGATATAGTTGTGAAAAATATATCTATCCCGGACAGTGCTGTTAATTCAACCAGACCGGATAATTTTCTACTTTCAGGGCATAATGTACCACGTATCATAAGAAGGGGTGTAAATACTCACAAAGGTCATTTCGGACATACAGCAATAATTGCTGGTTCAAAAGGTAAAGTTGGTGCCGGTATCCTTACCGCAAGGGCCTGTATTTCCACAGGTAGCGGTCTTACCACAGTGGTGACTCCAAAAAATTTTATTAACTCTTTTCATTCCGCGGTTTCTGAAAGCATGTGCCTTGATGTGGACTCAGAAGATGTTCTTGAAGTTAAAGACCTGCAGAGAGTTGTGGATTTTGTTAAGGACAAGGGGTGTGTTGCAATAGGACCAGGTCTTGGTACAGCTGAAAGTACTAAGGAGCTTGTGAAGGGGATAATTGAAAACAGTTCAAACAAACTTGTGATAGATGCGGATGGTATAAATTTGCTTGATGAATCTACCTTTGAAAAACTTGCTTTTCGGACTGTTTTAACCCCACATGTGGGTGAATTTTGCAGATTGTGCAAAATTACAAAGGATGATTTGGCTAAGGACAGACTAAATATATGCAAAAATTTTGCACTAAAACATTCGGTATCCCTTGTGTTAAAAAGTGCCGATACAATAATAAGTTTACCTGATGGTAGAGCTTTTGTATTTAATGAAGGAAGCCCTTCCCTTGCAAAGGGGGGAAGCGGCGATGTCTTGACCGGCATGATAGCATCTTTTATATCTCAGGGATATCAGATTGAAGATGCTTGTAAGCTGGGAGTGTATATTCATGGCCGTACAGGAGCTTTTCTCCATAGTAGATATAATGAATTTTATCCAAAAGCATCAGATATTTGTGATAACTTGTGGGTGGTGATGAATGAATTGCTCTAAAAAGTCATCAACCCTTGCCGATACAAAAAGCATCGCAAATAAGGTAGCCGATTATTGTATAAAAAATGATAAAAGGGTAATTTTATTGAATGGGGAAATGGGTGCAGGCAAAACAACTTTTACAAAATATTTCGCAGCTGCAATAGGCTTAAAAGATCAATCCGCAAGCCCGACATTCACCATTTTAAATACCTATGAGTCAGAAAATATAAAACTTTTGCATTTTGACCTTTACAGAATTGATAGTTTGCAGGAGCTGGAGCAAACAGGTTTTTTTGAATATATTGAAGACGAAGCATTTGTTATCATTGAATGGTCGAATAAACTTGACTTAAAAGAGTATTTCGACGAAGTTATAGAGATAGAAATTGTCAAGAGCAATACTGAAAGAATTTTTAATATAAAAGGATGATGGTGAAACATATGGAGCCTATTTTCTGCCCTTATTGCGGCAAAAAGAGTCTTGAAGAGCTTGAGCCTACTGAGCTTATGGTGGATAATGACGTTTGGTACATTTTACACTATGAATGCAAAGAATGCTCGGAAATGTTTGACAGGGTACTTTTAAAAGATGTAGATGTAAATGATTTTGAAGATAATGAAGAAGGTCTCTGGAGTTAGTATGAATATAGATAACAGCGAGAAGTTCAAAGCAGTTATTGTCAAGGAAAGCCTTGAGGATATCAATCTATTTCTTGCTGAGCTTGAGCATACCATAGAAAAGTTGACAGAAGATGTTGATGATGAAACATATTTTATGCTTCAGTATAAACTTCAGGTTCTGGAGTATAAGATGGCAGACATAAACAGAATTTTAAATGCAACTTTAAATATTGAAGATATTAATAAAAATTCAATTTCTTAAAATGAGGTGAGTTTTGATGTGCACTAAAGAGATTCCAACACGAATTGATACAAAGGTTTTTGAAAAAGAGATTTATGAAACCTGGCTTGAGAAAAAGTATTTTCATGCAGATGAAAATTCAAAAAAACAAAAATATTCTATTGTTATACCTCCGCCAAATGTTACAGGCTCCCTTCATATGGGGCATGCTTTAAATAACACGTTGCAGGACATACTTGCAAGATTCCACAGACTTAAGGGCTTTGAAGTATTGTGGCTTCCGGGTACTGACCATGCCGGTATTGCAACGCAGAACGTTGTAGAAAAGATGCTTGCAAAGGAGGGCTTAAGCAGACATGACCTTGGCAGAGAAAAATTTATTGAAAGGGTATGGAAGTGGAGAGAAGAGTCTGGTGGTCAGATTATCAATCAGTTAAAAAGACTTGGGGCAAGCTGTGACTGGGACAGAGAAAGATTTACCATGGATGAAGGGCTTTCCCGTGCAGTGAGAAAGGTGTTTGTCCAGCTTTATGAAGAGGGACTTATATACAGGTCAAATTACATTGTAAACTGGTGCCCAAGATGTTTGACTGCTTTAAGCGACCTTGAAGTAGAGCACGAAGAAAAAGACAGCTTTTTGTATTATATTTATTATCCTGTAAAGGGTTTAAATGAAAAAATTTGTATTGCAACTACAAGGCCTGAAACCATGCTGGGGGACACTGCTGTTGCCGTTCACCCTGAAGATGAAAGATATAGGCATCTGATAGGCAAAAAGGTAATATTGCCTATTCTTAACAGAGAGATACCGATCATAGCGGATGAATATGTCGAAAAAGATTTTGGCACTGGTGCATTAAAGGTTACACCTGCCCATGACCCTAACGACTTTGAGCTCGGCAAAAAGCATGGTCTTGAAGAGATAAATGTAATGACTGATTTGGGGATAATCAATGAAAATGGCGGCAAGTTTAAGGGGCTTGACAGATTTGAGGCAAGAAAGCAGATAATTGAAGAGCTTGAAAAACTTGGGCTTTTTAATAAGCAGGAGCCTTTGAAGCATAGTGTTGGAAGCTGTTACAGATGCAAATCCGTGGTTGAGCCGAGAATTTCCATGCAGTGGTTTGTTAAAATAAAGCCTTTGGCAGAAAGAGCTATTGATGTTGTAAAGGATAAAAAGATAAAAATTTTTCCTGAAAGCTGGGAAAAAACATATTTCGAATGGATGTACAATATCCGTGATTGGTGTATTTCAAGACAGATATGGTGGGGGCATCGTATTCCTGCCTGGTATTGCAATGATTGTGAGCATATTACTGTGTCTATGGAAGAGCCTTCAGAATGTTCAAGCTGTGGCTCTATGTCTCTTACACAGGAGACGGATGTTCTTGATACTTGGTTTTCATCGGCACTATGGCCTTTTTCTACGATGGGTTGGCCTGAAAAAACCAAAACTCTTGAAAAATTTTATCCCACATCTTGCCTTGTGACGGGATTTGATATTCTCTTTTTCTGGGTAGCAAGGATGATTATGATGGGGATGAAATTTATGGATGAAGTACCTTTTGAACATGTTTATATTCATGCCCTTGTAAGGGACCAGTATGGTCAAAAAATGAGCAAATCAAAAGGTAATGTTATTGACCCTCTTGTTATAATTGACAAGTATGGTGCGGACGCCTTCAGATTTACTCTGGCTGCATTTGCTGCACAGGGGAGGGATATAAAACTTTCTGAAGACAGGATAGAAGGGTATTACAACTTTATAAATAAAATATGGAATGCATCGAGATTTATTCTGATTAATTCGGAAAAAGAGACTTATAGGGATATTTCAGAGTACACACTTGAAGACGAAGATAAATGGATATTGCAACAGCTTGGAAATGTTACTGCCAGTGTAGAAAAATACATAAAATCATATGATTTCAATGAAGCTGCAACCAGTATATACCATTTCTTCTGGAACAAATTTTGTGACTGGTATATTGAATTTATAAAAGACAGGATTTTTAACGATAACAACAAAGAGTGTGCAATCGCTGTTGCAAGATTTGTATTGAAAAAATCTCTTATTATTCTTCATCCTTTTATGCCATTCATCACTGAATATATTTACAAATTTGTTGGTGACCTGGAAAGTATTATGCTTGAGGCATATCCTGAGCCTATTTTGGGATATGAAAAAGAGTATGAAAATATAGAAAAAGTAATTAAATTGATATCGAAAGTCAGAAATATAAGGGGTGAATATAATGTTTCCCCTTCAAAGGTTTTGAACATTACAATCAAAACTGATGATGAAAATGTGAAGTCGACTTTTAGTGAAAAAGAAAACCTGATTAAGAGAATTGCAAGAGTCGACAGAGTAGATTTTACAGCAGTCGATGTGGATAATGCTGCAGTTAATGTTGCCAAAGATTATTCTGTTTTTGTCCCTCTTGGTGGTCTTATCGATATAGAATCTGAGATTAAGAGACTTGAAAAAGAGAAAATATCCCTTGAGAAGGATTACAAAGTTTACGGGGGCAAATTGCAGAATGAAAATTATCTCAATAAGGCGCCAAAAGAAGTAGTGGAAAAAGATAAGCTGAAATTTGAGGAAATTGTGGTAAAATTAAAAGAGATTGAAAATAGCATCGAGAGGCTTAAAAAGATATGCTGAATTTTCTGATACTGGATGACCTGATAAAACTTGCTCTGAAAGAAGATATAGGGCATGGGGATATTACCACTGAGGCAATTTCACCTTTTTTGAAAGGGGGTGAATACTATTTTCTTGCCAAGGAAAATTTTATTCTTTGTGGGATTGATATTGTAAAGCGGGTTTTCTGGCATATGAATCAGAATATTGAGGTGGAGTTTAAAAAGAAAGATGGAGAAATGGTCAAAAAAGGGGAGAAATTTGGGTTTGTAAGGGGTGATTCTAAGTATATTCTTTCTGCTGAAAGGGTATCCTTAAATTTTCTTCAAAGACTTTCAGCAATAGCTACTGAGACCAACAGATATGTAAAAAAGCTTGAAGGGACAAACATCAAAATTCTTGACACGAGAAAAACCACGCCGGGGCACAGAATGCTTGAAAAATACGCTGTAAAGGTTGGTGGAGGCAATAATCACAGGTTTGGCCTTTTTGACGGAGTAATGTTAAAGGATAACCATATTGATGCAGCCGGTGGTATTAAAAATGCAGTAGCAACTGTAAGAGAAAATATAGCTTCCACTATAAAAATTGAAGTTGAAACAAGAAACCTTAAAGAAGTAGCCGAAGCTGCTGCTGCAGAGGCGGATATTATTATGCTGGATAACTTTGAAATCAAGGATATTCCTAAAGCAAGGGAAATAGCAGGTAAAAAGATAAAATTGGAAGTATCAGGCGGAGTCAACTTGAAAAATATTGAGACTTATAAGGAGTTTGATATTGATTATATTTCTGTAGGCAGTCTTACTCACGGTATTAAAAGTGTAGATATAAGCCTAAAATACGGGGGTAAATATGAAAATTAATGACATTGAAAGAGCGAAGAGATTGGCCCGTACCATTGCAACTGATATTTTTCTCTACAACAAGGATAAGGTTGAAGAAGGGATAAAGAATGATAACCTTTTTGAAGTGATTGATGAGGAGATAAAAGAAGGTAGAAAGCTTTTTCTTGAAAAGGTAGATACTTCCGTTATTAAAGAAAAAATTTTTGACATGACTATCAATGATATTATTGTAGCAAAATACAGCAAGGATATTCGGTCAGATATCTGGTAAGATGTCAAAACCGAAGCTTTTTGGCCCGAAAAACTTACTGGTATATTTAATTGTAGCCTATCTTTTTTATTTTTTGTATTCATATCGTTTAAACTCACCGCTGCCGGTTTCTTCCAGGATACCTGATACCATTTTGTATACGCTCAACGGCGAGAAATTTTTGCTTAATGACTACAGGAGTAACAAGTTTCTTATATTTTTTGATAAAGCAAGTGTCTATTCCCCTTATTACTTAAAGGTTATTCCTGATTTAAAACTGATTGCTGAAAGCTTTAATATTGACATTTTCCTTATTTTTAAGAAACCTGTTGATGTTGAATTACTGAAAAAAATTTTGCAGAAAAATAAATACAAACTGCTTGAAAATATAACTTATAGTGCTAATATAAGTAAACTTGCTGATGATTATGGAATAAGGAGCTGGCCTCATTTTTATATGATTAACTCTGATAACAAGGTTGTTTACCAGGCTAAGCTTCCATCGGTCAGAGCAATTAATGATATTTTAAGGAGATATTGATGGAGCAGTTTTTTAACTACGATGATTTAAAAGATTTGTACGATATAGCTATTATCGGTGGAGGCCCTGCTGGTCTTACTGCAGGGATTTATGCCGCAAGAGATAATCTGGATACGATTATTCTGGAGAAAAATTTCCCTGGTGGACAGGTTGGAATTACAGAGATTATTGAAAATTATCCGGGGTTTCCTGATGGAATAATGGGTGGGGACCTGGCTGAAAAGATGTTTTTACATGCGAGAAAATTTGGTGTACAGGTTAAAAACGGGATATGCGGGAAAATAGAAATTGACGGAAAATATAAAATTATTCATCTTGAACACAGTGTACATAAGATAAAAGCCAAAAGTATAATTTTCGCAACAGGTGCCAAACCTTTGCACCTTGAAGTGCCCGGAGAAAATAAATTTCTTGGAAGAGGTATCTCTTTTTGTGCCACCTGCGACGGGGCATTTTATAAGGATAAAGTTGTGGCAGTTATTGGCGGTGGTGACTCGGCTGTTGAGGAAGGTAATTATCTTACAAAGTTTGCAAAAAAAGTATATATTGTTCACAGAAGAGATAAGCTGAGGGCTGCAAAAATATTACAGGATAGGGCATTTAAAAATCCTAAAATAGAATTTATTTACAATTGTGTAGTCAAAGAAGTAAAAGGGGAAGAGAAAATTAATGCTATTACATTGCACAATCGAGTTGAGGAAAAAGATTTTGATTTGCCAGTGGACGGAGTGTTTGTTTTTATAGGATGGACAGCTGATACTGAGCTTCTTAAAGGTATGGTGGATATGGATGATTCGGGGTTTATAAAAACTGACGAGCATATGGCAACAAAAATACCTGGAATTTTTGCTGCCGGTGATAACAGGCTGAAAGAGCTAAGACAGGTTGTGACTGCTGTTGCAGATGGTGCTATTGCTGCAAAATCAGCTGAAAAATATATTGAAGAGAATTTTTAAAAGAGGGAGAGTGGTTATGAAAAAACTGTTATTTTTTATACTTATTACAACCTTTGTTTTTGTTTCGGGGGTATTTGCGGATACTTCTGTAAACAGAATTGCTATTGCTACCGACATAGTTGACAGGGAACCTGCAGGGGTTTCAGAAACATTTTCTGCAAATGTGGGGAAAATTTATTGCTTTACTGAAATTGTTACAGATAAATATCCTACAAAGGTTGTGCACATATGGCTTTATGACAATAATATAATTGCTGAAGTCCCTCTCCAGGTTAACAGCAATAAGTGGAGGACATATAGCTCCAAAAGGATTTTGCCTAACTGGGAAGGTGAATGGAAAGTAGAAGTTTATGCTGAAGATGGCAAACTTATTGGCTCAAAAAGTTTTACGGTAAAGTAACAGCTTGGAATATAGAGAAAAAATATTTTTTGTGCCGACACCCATCGGCAATCTTGGTGATATAACATTAAGGGCCCTTGAAGTACTTAAAAATGTGGATATAGTTTTTTCTGAAGACACGAGGTCTACTTTAAAACTTTTCAACCATTACAACATCAAAAAGCCGATCAAATCTTTCCACAAAGACAATGAGCTAAAAACCATTGATACTGTTTTGCAGTACATTAAAGATGGCAAAAGTGTGGCCATTGTAAGTGAGGCTGGTATGCCCTGTATTTCAGACCCTGGCAGTGTACTTACAAATAGGCTCAGTGAAGAAAAAATTGATTTTCAGGTGTTGCCAGGTGCGACAGCTTTGACAGTAGCACTGCTAAAATCAGGTTTTCCTACAAACAACTTTTATTTTAAAGGCTTTTTAAGCCATAAAAAAAACGATAAATTAAATGAGATTGAGTATTTGAAAAGTATCAATTCCACAATTATTGTTTATGAATCGCCACACAGGATAAAAGAAACCCTTTTTCTTCTGTTTAAGAATTTTGACAAAATATGTGTTTTAAGAGAGCTTACAAAGATTTATGAAGAAAAAATTTACATAAATAGTGAAGAAGATATTGAAAATATTATTTTAAAGGGGGAGTTTGTAATAGTCATTGACAACAATTATAAAGAGGAAACAGAAACCACCAAATATAATCCACTAAAATTGATAGAAAAATTAAAACAGGAAAAATTTTCCAATAAAGATATTTTGTCATTGATGAAGGTGCTTGGTTTTAAAAGAAATGAAATATATCCCTTATTAACTGACTTTAAAGAGTAGCAAAATTTAAAACAGATGCCGCAATAAGAAAAATAGTGGCAGCAATCAAGAAAGCAATAAATATTTTTTTTCTGGAGTTGATATCCTTTATTGTAATTTCTGATATTTTTTCATTGTTGCTATCAGGTGCATTTTTCTTCAAAGCTTCCAAAATTTCGTCAAATTTTTCAAACATTGATGATAAAAATCCATACTTTTCATTATCTGAGATTATAAATATGTATCTCCCTTTTAATTTTAGCGGAGTAATATCTTCAATCTTATCAAACTCAATTTTCCTTTTACCGGTTAACGATTTGATTGTGATGCTGTTTTCATCAATTTCAACTTTTTTCCCCAGCAAATTAACTATATTAAAAATTATAAAAAGTATGAGAAAACCTATGATTATAAACTTTATATTATTGCCGCCGATTAATACATGGGAAAAAGCAAAAATAAATGAGGCTGCCAGGAGAATAACAAGCAGTGAGATATACACTTTTTCAATTTTATAAATCTTCAATGATTATCTCCAGTGATAATTTATTTAAAAAATCTTTATCCATCGTAAGCATATTTATAATATCATTTTTAAGATTTTTAAAGTTTGAATTTTTAAATGACAAAATTGCATTGGCCGCAATCCCTCTAAAATCATAAGGATAGCTTTCGATAAAACTGTTTACCTGTCGTATTAACCTTTTTTCATTAAAATATTTAAGAAAGTAAAGAATTTTGTAGTACTCCGTGTAAATGTCTTTTGTTTTAACCTTTTCAAGTGCAGTCATTGATGCTTCCGCATTGATTTTGTCATTTACCACCATAAAATAATACATTGAGGTCTTGTATAAGTCACCGCTTTTAAAATACTTTCTCGAGAATGTTTGAAGCAACCTAAAGGCATTGTCATAATTTCCTGACAAGATATTTCTATAAATATCTTCTTTCAGCGAAGGTGCATTTTCAAGATAATTAAAGGGATATTTCAGGCCGTTTGAAGCCATAATATTGGCTATCATAGTGTTGTAGCTTAAATCTTTTGAGTCGATAATTTTTGTTTCATCTTTTTGAATTATCGTTATAAGGTTATAAATTTCTTTGTTTCTGAAAATATTGAGATTTTGAATTTCGCTGAGGTATTTTTTGTCATTATCTTTAAGATAATATGCAAGGTTTACAATATACCTGTAAAACTCGGTCTCATCAGCTTTAGTTATCAACTCGTCAAGCACTTTTGAGTATCTGCCAAGCCCAATTTCAGCATAATATTTTGCAACTTCAAAATATGGGAGAAATTTTTCGTTGTTTGCGAGCATTATTTCATAGTTTGAGATGGCAAGACCATATTGATTCAAGCTTCTTGTAGTGTCACCGTTTATTTTGAGGATGATTGCTTTGCCAAGATAGGCCTGAAGTGTAAACCTGTTAAATATTGTTGCTCTGTCAAAATATTCATATGCTAAATTTTTTTCCCCAAGATTCAAGTATGAAAGACCGATATTATAAAGAATTATTGAGTTGTTTTTCAGATTTTCGTCTGCATTTTTGAAATGTTGTAAAGCTTTGACATAGTCGTAATCAATAAAGGCCATAACCCCTTTGTTATTTTCATCTATTGCTGTTGCAAATTGAACTGATTTTTTTAGTTCTTCAAGGGCTTTTCTGCTTTCTTTTTCCTGTAGTAGCTTGTAGCCAAGAGCCAAAAAATCAAGCATTTCATCGGGATTAATAATTATGGGTGTAAGAGAAAGTCTTAAGGTATCTTCAAAATTTCCATAAAATGGAAATGATAGGTCAAAATCATTCAGGACGGGCTTTATGTTTATACTTATCTCAGGCTTTTTCTTGAAAATTTTTATATTTGCCTGAAATGCATCTGCAATCTCAATTATCTTGTTTTGTTCTTTTAAATTCCAGTAAGCTACAAATTCATACCAGAGCTTTTCAGGAGCATCATTGTCTATATATTTTGTGTATTCAAGGGCATTTTTGTATTTTTTCATTTTTATAAAGTAATAGGATACAAGCAGATAATAATCACTGTTTTTAAGTTCTTTAACTTTATCAAGATAATTCTTTGCTTCCTGATAGTTTTTGTTTTTTAGATAGTAAAGACTTTTTAAGAGATTTGACAGGTCAGCATTAAAATTCCCACCAAATATCACATTTTTTGCAAAATTAACTTTATTTAGTCTAACAAGATAATGCCAGACATACTTATATATAATTTCATTATCATAAATATTTTTGTATGCATCATTAATTGTTTTCGTTCCTTCTTCTATATCATTTAGTTCATCATGTATTTTATATTTAAGTAGATATGCTTCTTTTAACAAAGGATTCCCTTTTATCAGGGCTGCAAGTACACTGATTGCTCTGTCGTAATCACCGCTTTTGTATAAAGCACTGGCATATTTCAATTTGTAAAATTCAGTATCCTCAATTTTGAGAAGGTTTCTGTAAGTTTCTGCGGCAAGAATAAAATCATTCATTGATTCAAAGTTTTTTGCAAGAATCTCATATGCTTCAACAGTATTTTTTTCATTAAGGGCGTTTTTTGCATAAAAAATAGACTTTTTATAATCTCTTGTGTTGTAGTAGCTCAATGACAGGTTGTAATACTCATTGTAGCCTTTGTTTTTTACTGATTCGAGCGTATCTATTGCTTTGTCATACTCACCAATGCTTAAAAGGTATGTTCCAAATGAACTTTTATAAAAATCTGTGTCTTGTGCTTTATCTTTTGACCTTTCCAGATAATAAAACGCTTTTGCTGTATTCCCTTTTTTTAGATAAATATTGGCAGCATTTATCAAAAGCTTTGAAGAGTTATATTTATCTTCTATCTCGTGTATTATTTTCTCAGCCTTATCAAGCTCATTAAGCTGGATAAGTGATGCTGCAAGATTTACGTACGCCTCAGTGAATGTGTTATCAAGCTCATAGGCCATCTGGAAATATTTTTTACTTTCTTCATAATTTTCCAGTAAAAAATAGCTTACGCCGATGTTATAAAATGCCGCGGCCTTGTTTTCATTAAGCCCTTTTTCGTAGTAACTTATTGCTTCATCAAATTTTCCGTTCAAAAAAAGAGAGTTACCCTTTGATAACTCAGGTGTTTTTGCGACAACAACCGATTCTATTGGCTTTTGTTCAGAGATATTGTCTTTTGAAATTTCCTTTTTTTTATCAGAGCAGGCAACAGAAAGCACCAAAATTGACAAAGCTATAATTATAGTTTTTTTCATGTAAGTTTTATCGGCAAAAAAACCAAAAAATTTAGTTAATTATTTTCAAGGTCAATCATTTCGATTCCGGGGAGATACTCTTTTGTGACAATTTTTTTCATATTGTTTATCTTGTTTGTTATCTCACTTATCTTTTCTATATTTTTCTCCAATGCTTCAAATATTTTTTTTAATTGTTCATTATTGTCTTTTAAAAAATTTCTTTTAAGTAGCTCGACATTAAGGGAGATTGAACAAAGCGGATTATTTATTTCGTGATTCACACTTACGGCAAGTTTTGCAAGAGTAGAAACCTTTTCATGTTCAATAAGCTGCTGTTGAGTTTTTTTCAGGTTTTCAATGGATTTTAGAAGCTCTTCATGAAGCTTGAGATTATCTATAGCAATAGCAGTGTGTTCAGAGATGAAAAAGATATATGATTCGTGTTGGGCAATTTCACTCTTATCACCTGTCTTAAGGGATATCGTGATAGTGCCAGAGACCTTATTCCTTGATATTAATGGGAATTTTGCAAAGCCGTAAGGAAAATAAGGAGTTACTTTTGAATCTCTATACCAGTCATCTTCAAGAGGGTTTTCAACATATACTGGAACCTTTTGTTCAAGAAGAGTGTTGGCCCAGGGAGCATCTTTTAAGTCTTTTAAATCGAAAGTCAAATTTTTTAATGTGTCATAGCTGATGTTGTATGTTCCGAATACGGTTTCCTTAAAATCATCAATGAGTGTCAATACTATTATTCTGTCATGAAATTTTTCACTCAGATATTTCAATGTAATATCAACTATTTCATCAAGATTTCGCCTGAGGCTTATCTCTTTTACAAATTTTTGAATTGTTTTAAGCGTCCTGATATGCTCATTAAGGTTTTTCTTTTCTTTTTCCAGCTCTTCTGTTTTTCTTAAGAGACTTTTATTGGTTTTTTCCAGATCTTCACTTAAGCCTTTAATCTTTTCAAAGGTATATACATTATCTATTGCGCCCATTATTGATTCTTCAAATTCGCTTTCTAAATATCCTATGGGGAGATAATCATAAAAACCTGACCTTAGAAGAGCTCTTGCCCTGTCAAATTCTTTGTCGCCTATGTAGATAAATGAAGTATTGCAACCTTTGCTTCTTAAGTCGTCTATTGTCTCAATTGGGCTGTTTAACAGTTTGGAATTTAATATTGCCACAACTATCTTTTCTTTAATTAATATATTCTTAAACTGAATTAGATCACTTACAAATATAAACATCAGGTTGTTTTTTTTGCATATTTCAGAAACAACCTTTATTTCACTTATTTCATCAGATAATAATAATACCGGAATCATTTGACTTTGCTACCCTCTGATGCTTTTTTGGCAAGTTTGTCGGCATGTGTATTCAAATTTCTCGGGATATGTTTGATTTCATATTTTAAATCCTTTAAAATTAAGATTACTTCATCATAAATCTTTTTCAAAGCCTCATTTCTTACCTTGTATTCTCCTTTTATCTGTTTTACAATAAGTTCAGAGTCAAGAAGTATTTCTACAAATTCAGGTTTTAATGTTTGAATTTTTTTCAAAGCAAATAAAACACCTGAGTATTCGGCTACATTGTTTGTTGCAACTCCGATTGATTTTGATGCTTCGGCAACCAAATTGCCGTTTTCATCAAAAATTACAAAACCATATCCTGCAGGGCCCGGGTTGCCGCTTGATGCCCCGTCTGCAAAAATTTTATATTTCACGGTTATTCACTTTCTTCAAGAAAGTATAAAAATCTCTGGCAGTTGGGACATTGTTGAATGCTTGTATTCTTTTTTACCTCCACATAAAGTTGCGGTGGTATTTTCATATAACATCCTGTGCAGGTTTCCTGTTCAACTCTTACGATAGCCAGGTTGTTTCTCACTTTTCGTATGGTTTCATATTTTGACAGGTACTGTCTTTTAATATTGGAAGCAGCAATCTGCCTTTCTTCCTTAAGCTTTGTGAGTTGTTCAATTTTATCTTTGTCTGCCTCGTTTTTTTCTTGTTTGAGTTTATTAAGCTCTTCTTCAATTTTTGCAAGCTCCCCTTTTAAATCTTCTGTTTGTTTGGTTAGATTCTCAAGATTGTCTGACAACTCAAGTACTTTGTATTCGAGAGTGTTAATCTCTTTTTTCAACGTATCAAGCTCTTTAAGTACGGCCTCATATTCCTTATTGTTTTTTACTGTGGAAAGCTTCTTCTGGGCATTTGTAAGAAGTTTTTTCTTTTCTTCATATTCTTTTTCAGATTTTAACTTCTCTTCTTTAGTTTGAACTAAAAGAGTGCTTAATTCTTCAAATTTTTGATTTTTAGTGTCGAACTCTTCTTGAAGTTTTAAAATATTACCGGGGACAACGGCCAAAAAGTTTTCTATATCAAAGATTTGGTTGTCAATTTTCTGTAATACTCTTAAGTTTTCAAGCTCTTGCAGCATAACTACCTCCAGTTTTTTATACTATTTTCTTCATTAATTATTATAGCTTCTATGTTGAATTTGCTTTCTATGACTTTCTTCAAGTATTCCATAAAAACTTTTTCAGTGGCATAGTGCCCTGCATCTATAATAGTTACCCCTGCTTCTTCAGCGTCAATTGCGTCATGATGTTTCATGTCGCCGGTAAGCAGTATTTTTATATTTTTCTTTTTGCAGTTTTTCCACAAAGATGCCCCGCTTCCCGTTACTACCGCAAATGTGTCAAAGTATAGGGTGTCGTCTATGAAGTTATATCTGATTTCACAATTTAGCTTTTTAGAAACTTCTTTCATAAACGTTTTTACGTCTGTTCGATTTTTTAATTTACAGATTCTTCCAAGGCCATAATTTTTACCAATTTCCAGAGGGTAAACATCATAAGCAACTTCTTCATAAGGGTGTGTATCTACAACATTTTTAATCAGTTTTTCGAGATTTTTTTCACTTACAATCGTTTCAAGTCTTGATTCTTTAACTTCTTCAAGTTTCCCCATTTTTCCTATAAATGGGTTTGTGTTTTCTCCTGGCTCAAATGTGCCTTTCCCTGTGCTGCGAAATGTGCATTTTTTGTAATTTCCAATCTGGCCGGCACCGGAAATATCTATTGCTTCAATAATTTTATTTTCATAGCCAACAGGCACATAAACTGCAAATTTATAATATTTTTCTTTGCCTTCATCTATAAAATTATCAACAATGATTGCATTTAGCTTTTCTGCCAGAAAATCGTTTAAACTGTAATTAGCCAGGTCAAAATTTGTATGATATGAAACGATATTCAGCCTGTTTTGTATTGCAATAAGAATTTTGTCAGAAAGCAAATCCCCTTTTATTATATTTTTTACCTTTCCAAAAAAAAGGGGGTGATGAGTTATCAGTAACTCACACCCCTTATCGATTGCTTCCTGGATTACCTTTTTAGTAGGATCTAAAGCCAGGGCAACTTTACTGACCTTATCATAACCAACTATTATTTGTCGGTTACTGTTGTCCCATTCATATTGTCTTGATAGATCCGAGAATTCGTTTTCAAAGAATTTTAATATATTTATAATTTCAACTGACATACCATTCCAATGTTGGCACAAAGTGCCTTAAAAAAATGGGCCAACCAGGAGTCGAACCTGGGACCTACCGGTTATGAGCCGGTGGCTCTAGCCAACTGAGCTATTGGCCCTTATTCCCAAAACGGACTGTTATATTAATATTTTTTTTCCATTTGTCAACAAAATTTTATTCAAAAAATGTTTTTAAAATTCTGCTTCTTGTAGGGTGTCTAAGCTTTCTTAAGGCTTTGGCTTCAATCTGTCTGATACGCTCCCTTGTAACATTGAACCTTTTACCTACCTCCTCAAGCGTATGATCAGATGAGCAGTCAATTCCAAACCTTAGTCTAAGTACGCTGGCTTCTCTCGGAGATAGAGTATCAAGAATGTGTTTTGTATTTTCTTTTAATTTTAAATAGGTTACTTCATCAAGTGGGTTTTTGGCCTTCTTGTCTTCTATAAAATCTCCCAGATTGCTATCCTCATCCTCACCAATGGGAGTTTCAAGGGAAACGGGCTCCTTGGCTATTTTGAGCACTTTTTTAACTTTATCAACAGGTATTTCCATTTTTTCAGCAATCTCTTCCGGTGTAGGCTCTTTTCCTGTTTCGATATGAAGCTGTCTTTGTATCTTAAGCATTTTATTTATGGTTTCAATCATGTGGACAGGTATTCGTATTGTCCTGGCCTGGTCGGCAATTGCCCTTGTGATGGCCTGTCTTATCCACCATGTGGCATAAGTTGAAAACTTGTAGCCCCTCTGGTATTCAAATTTTTCAACAGCTTTCATCAGGCCGATATTGCCTTCCTGAATAAGATCCAGGAATTGTAACCCTCTGTTTGTATATTTTTTGGCAATACTTACCACCAGTCTCAAGTTTGCTTCTATTAATTTGGATTTTGCTTCTGATGCCTCTCTTTCACCTTCAATAAGACTTTCGTAGATAACTTCAAGCTCAGTTTTATCAAAACCAAGACTTTTAAGTTTCTTTTCGATTATATTTTTTGATTCTTCGAGCTTTTTTATTAAAAGCTCTGAATCTTTTTTACCAAGATGCACGCTTTTTGCCTTTTCATAAATTTCATTATTGGCAATTTCAAATATATCTGTATCAGGGTTTATCTTCAAAATATTAAAAACTCTCAATGCGGATGCTTCAGCATCTTTAATTTCTTCATAGGTAAACTTAATCTGGTTTGCAATTTCGCATATCTTATTGTAATTAACTTTTATTGACAAAAGCTTATTGGCTATTTCCTCAATTGTTTCCTGAACTTCCTGTTTTAAAGTGAGAATGTTGTCTATGCTGGTGCCGGTAGATTTCATCTTTTTGATTTTGGCTATATTGTTTTTAAGTTTTTCAACTATCTCTTCAAAAATGGCAGCATATTGTTCTCTTATTTGAGCCTCTTTTTCGTCCTTAAAGTTTTTTATCTCTTCCTCTTCCATCTCTTCAAAATCTATATCTGAATCGTCAAGATCGAGATCATCATCAAGATTTATAATATCCTTTAATCTTAATTCACCATTTTTGATATTTTCAGATATTTCCATAATTTCCTGGGCTGTCATGGGAAAGGAGAGGACACTTTTTATAACCTTTCTTTGCCCTTCTTCAATTTCTTTGGCTACCTCAACCTCTTCTTCACGGCTCAAAAGAGGGATATTACCCATCTCCCGCAAGTACAATCTTACCGGGTCATCCGTTGCAAGGGATTCTTTTTCTATCTCTTCATCATCGCTTACAAGCTCTGAGTCAGAATCTTCTATATCATCTTCGTCAGGCGGTGTGAAAATAGTGCTTTTTTTGTTTTTGTTGTCAATTACATCGATTTTGAGTTGAGCAAGCAACATCATCACTTCATCCAAAAGTTCAGAGGTTAGCACATCCTCAGGGAGGATATCATTGATTTCATCGAAAGTAACAAAACCGTTCTCTTTCCCTAAAGCTATTAATTGTTTTACTTCAGGGATTTTAATTTTCTTAGCCATAAATTAAACCTCCGAAAGCCTGACACTGATTTCTTTTTGTCTGTTTAATATATCTTGTATTTTTTTTAATGTTTCCATTGACTGCGATGGTGATAAATTCTTGGCTGACAGAAAGTTGATTAGCTTTCTCCTTTCCTGGTCAAGAAAATTGTCAACTATTTTATATTTATTTACGAGTGCAACTTTATAGTAGTCCTTTATATCAACAAACTTAGCTGTCATATTGGATATAGCTTCCCCGTAATCTGTGTCATTGAAAAGAGCAACGATATTACCATCATTATTTAAAATTTCAACAATTTTTTTAAAAATATTTTTATTTCTTTCATTCAAAAACATGTTTTCGTTAATATCTACCAGTAGCGAGTCGGCTATGTCTTCCGGGAGATTTAAAAGAGCAACCAAAAAAAACTCTTCACATAAATAGGAAATATCTGTTGCTTTTCTCTTTTTTTCATAAGTCTTTTGAGAATTAAATTCTGCATAAAGTATTTCTTTGTCAATATTAAATATTTTCGTTAATTGTTCTTCGTAGTAGTTCTTGCTAAAAGGGTCCTGTATTTTTTGTACTTTGCCGAAAAGTGTTTTTATATTTTGTTTTTTTTGCAGGTTATTTTCCGAATTCTTATACATTTGCGTAAAGAGAAAAATTAGGATATCTTGTTTTTTTTGCAATAGTTTTTTGAAATTTTCCGGATTTTTACTTACAAATGTGTCCGGATCTTCACCTTTTGGCAAAAACACCACATTGGGGAAAAAATTTGATGCTATGCAGTTATCTACAGCCCTGAAAGTGGCATTCAAGCCTGCATTGTCCCCATCAAAAATTATAACACCTTCGTCGGAAAACCTTTTCAAAATTGCAGTTTGCTCTTTTGTGAATGAAGTACCCATCGGAGACACAACGTTTTTATAACCTTCACTATAAAGTCTTATTGCGTCAAAAAAGCCCTCAACAATAAAGGAAAACTTGTTTTCTTTTATGTATTTTTTTGCAAGGTTAAGATTATATAAAGTTTCTCTTTTTTTAAAAAATTTTGATTCAGGGGAATTTACGTACTTTGGCATTGACCCGTCAAGGCTTCTTCCTGAAAAGGCTATTACTTTGCCCGACTCATTTTTTATAGGGATTATCAGTCTTCCTGCAAATCTGAAAAAAAGCCTGCCTTCCTTCTTGTAAAAATTCCCACTGTCATATAATTCACCAAGCGAAAAATTCTTAAGGAGATAGGAGATATCAAAGTGCGATGGGACATAACCTATATCAAATTCGTCAATTGTATCCGTGTTAAAATTCCTTTTTAAAAGGTATTCCATTGCAAATTTATTGGCAGATGAAAAAAGGGCCTTTTTTGCTTCTTTTATAATATATTCATTGATGGACAAAAACTCTTTTTTCCCTTTAATCTCTTCTTTTTTTACTTCGATACCGTATTTTTCTCCTAAAAATTCAACTGCTTCTACAAAGTCAAAGTTATGTATTTTCATTATAAAACCTATTGAGTTTCCGGAAGCGCCGCATCCGAAGCAGTGAAACAGGCCTTTATCTTCGCTTACGCTAAACGAAGGTGTTTTTTCGTGATGAAAAGGGCAAAGCCCCATATGATTTCTTCCGCTTCTCTTTAAGTCCACATACTGAGATATAAGCTCAACTATATTAACACGCTCTAAAATTTCTTCCCTAACGCTGTCAGGAATCATTTATTAATCTCCTCAGTTATCAGATTTGCAAAGTATTCAGGGAATTTAAGAAAAGGTGCAAATCCACCCTCTTCAAAGAGGTGAACCCTTGGAAAATCGAGCAGATCTACTATTTTTAGTGCATCATCTGTACTGAAAAGTTTGTTGTCAATTCCATAGATTAGATGAAATTTGCATTTAAATTTTTCTTTTTTCAGGAAGTACTTTTTCCCTTTTAATTTACTAAAATCTATGTTTTCATTTAAATCTTTGACATCAATCCCAATCTTTTCGGCTATTTCCTTTAAACAAGCACTTGCTGTCCATGCTAAAAATCTGTCAAAATCAAGATAACAAGAAATTAAAAATACATCTTTTAAATAAGAACTATTTTCAATCAATTCAAAAAGTTTGAAGCATCCGCTGCCAAATCCTATAAGACATTCATAATTTTCGATTTTTGTATCTTTGTGAAATTCAATGTCCATAAAGGGGGAAAGCGCTTCCTTGATTTTATTTTTTTTAATAAAAACGTCTTCAAAAAACAAAAATTTATTCATGTAAGCTAATCTATGGACATTCTTTATTTTTTCAAATATTATTTTTACACTATGCTGGAAATTAGAAATTTAAATGTAATTTTAGAAAATATCAACAAAAGATTTTATATCTTAAGGGATATTTCTTTTTCTTTGGAAAAAAAGGAAATCCTGGGTTTAGTCGGTGAGTCAGGTAGTGGTAAGACTATTTTGGGTAAGACAATCCTTGGACTAATTAAAAGCCCGCTGAGAAAGATTTCAGGAGAAATTTACTTTAAAGAGGAAAAAATCAATGAAGAAAATATAAAAAATATTCGGGGTAAAAAAATTTCAATGATTTTTCAAAACCCCACTGCTTCTCTTAATCCGGTTTTTACTATTGAAAACCAATTGATAGAAACTATTAAAAACTCAGCTCGAGGCATAACATATTCTGAAGCAAAAGAAAGAGCTGTCAATTTGCTTAAGAAGGTTGAAATTGACAATCCTTTGCACAGATTAAAAAATTATCCGCACAATCTAAGTGGAGGTATGAATCAGAGGGTGATGATTGCCCTTGCTCTTGCTTCCAATCCTGAAATATTGATAGCTGACGAGCCTACCACAGCGCTGGATGTTACCGTCCAGGCAAACATTATAAATCTTCTGAAAATGCTTAACTCTGATATGGGATTAAGTATAATTTTTATTACACATGATTTAAGTCTTATAAAAAAGATTGCAGACAGGGTTGCTGTTATTTATGCCGGTGAGATAGTGGAAGTTATTGAAAAAGATAGGCTTATTGCTGAAAAATTCAGACACCCTTATTCAATGTTACTGAACAAATGTATCCCTGGACTACACAGCAGGGAAGAAAAACTCACAACGATTCCCGGTGAAATTACTCAGAATACTGAAGAATATGAAAATAAATGTATTTTTTATGAAAGATGCCCGGTGAAAATTGAGATATGCCGTAACAAAAAGCCTGTTTTTAAATCCGGTTGCAAATGTTTTAATCCTGTATCTCAATAAGCTGAAGGTTTGCAACATCTATTACACTTTCATCTTTTAATTTGAATATATCCCCCGCCTGCCTGATTAAAATTTTATTATCTTTTTTAAGTTTCAAATAACCCTCCATAATGAAAAATTTCTTGCCTTCAAGTTTTTTTACATCATTTATATCTTCCAAAAATATAAAACTGTCAGAAAAGTTTTCAGGAAAAATTTTTGAAAGTATTTTTCCAAAATATTGCCCCTTTTTTAGCCAGAATCTTATCACAAATATTTTATAATTTAAAATACATGCGCCTAATTGAAGGTAAAAAAGATAAAAGATAAAAATAACATACAGCCAGTATAGGCTGAATATCAATAACCCTATTTGTCCGTAAAGCATTTTGTAGATATTTATGTCGATAAAAGAGAAGTATATTTTGTTTAATGCAAATACCGTGAATGTGAATAGAAGTGAAATTGTAAAGGATAGCCAAAGTTTAAGCTTTTTGCCCGAAAGAATATAGTAACTTAAAAATACAGAAACGAAAAATATTAAAACAGGTGCCAAAAGAAGCTTTTGAGAGAGGGCTATAAATTTTGTCAAATCAATATTTAAAAAATTAAAAAAGAAGTTATGAACAAATATCAGGCTAAATTTCAATACGAGAGCGAAGATTAGGACTGCAAGACCTGATATGTTCAGCAAAAACGGCAGCAATAATCCCACTATTTTTTTTTGCCTTATATTCAATATGTTAACAAATGAAATATTGAGACTTTTTGAAAATAAAAGTGAAGTTAAAATGACTGAAAGAATTCCCGAAATACCTAGTGACAGAATATCCGCCTTTGAAGACTGTTCTATTATTTTGTATAAATAAAGCACAACATCTTCATTCAGGTTTGAAAGTGATGTTAAAATTTGAAAAAGAAGATTACTGTTTGAAAGTGCAATAAAATTTGAAATAGTAAGCAGTATCAAAAAGGCCGGTACAAGTGATAATATAAAATAAAATGTCAGCGCTCCAGCATTTAGCAGAATGTTATTTTGATTTGCCGAGTAAATTGCAAGCAGAATGATTGAAAATAATCTTTTAAGATAATTCATCATAGCTGATGATACCTCAAAAATTTTTATAAATCCATTTTTATGTGTAAAGATTATACAAGGTGTGTAAAAAATATACATATTTTGAAAGGAATTACTGAAATTATCGTGCTATTATTGTGGCATGAAATATGAATATAGTTTTAAAAAAAAGGAGGTATATCTATGAGTTTTAGAAAAATTGTTTCCTTGACAACATTGTTGTCTTTTCTTGTGATGTGTTATACGGGACTTATTTTGATTATAGTTCCCGAGGGCAGGGTCGCTTACTGGGCAGGCTGGCAACTTTTGGGGCTTACGAAATCTCAATACAGTGAACTGCATACTGCAACTTCATTGCTATTTCTGTTAGCTTCAATTCTTCATATTTATTTAAACTGGAAAGCGATTGTGCAGTACATGAAAAACAAAGCCAAAAATTTTGTTCTTTTTACGCCAAACTTTATCGCTGCACTCATTATAACATCAGCAGTATTCTTGGGAGCATATTATAAAGTAAGCCCATTCAGTGATCTGTTTATCTGGCAGTCCGATATTGATGATTACTGGGCAGACAGATACGGTGAGCCGCCTTTTGGACATGCGGAACTTGTGGGTCTGAAAAATTTTACAAAAAAACTTGACCTTGATTTCAATAAGGTTGAAGAGATTCTCAAATCAAATTCAATAGTCTATGACAGTCCCAATGAAACAATTCTTCAGATTGCCAAGAAAAACAATATGACACCTCAGGATTTATATTTGAAAATAAAAGATGCAAAAGTGCCCAAGGACGATGAAAAAAGTACAGAGGATAAGATTCCCGCTGAAGGCTCAGGACTTGGAAATAAAAGCTTTTCACTCGTAATTGAGAAGTATGGTCTTGACAGGGAAATGGTAGCTAAGAATCTTAAAAAAGCAGGCGTTGAATTTAATGAAAACAGTCTGATGAAGGATATGGCATCTCAGATAGGGGTTACCCCTATAGACCTTTTTATGATAATGAAGAAGGGGCGTTAAGCCCCTTTTTTTAAAATATACTTTGATAATCTTTTGATTCAAAATCGGCAACGTACCCTTTGGAAAAATTTATTACTTCATTTAAGCTGATTTTTCCGTTTATATAATCCACAAAAATATCTTTTGGTATATATATGTCAATTGTTTCAAACTTTTTTGGCTTTAACATTTCGTTGATGTTTTCATATATTCCATACGTACCACTTACTAAAAAGCCCATAAAATTATTATCGGCAATAAGTTTTTCACTCTTAACCGATTTTAGTGCAAATACTGCATCTTTGACGAGTTTGTTTGCCACAAGAAGTCCTCGAACTTTTTTTGAAATATTTTTGCCTGCATCAACATTTTCATGTTCCAGAGAAAGAAACAGCCAAAAGTTGCCGTCCTGATAAATGCAGTCAATACACGTAGAACCTTTTGTAAATCCAACACCATTTAGTTGAAGCCCAAGGTTATATTCGCCAAATTTTTGCGCTATCCGGTTCAGCTCATCGGTGTATTGTGCCTTTAATTGCCTTGTAAAGCTGTTTTGTGGATTGAAGACATAATCTGAATAAGTTACAAACTTTTTGCTACTGCAGGAGATAAACACAAAAATTGACATGATTATTAAATATTTTTTCATATAACACCTCTTTGGATAAGGTAAATGAGAGGTGGTCAAAAATCAATAATTAACTTTTCTTATAAAATGAAAGAATAAAAAAAAACCGGCAAGTGCCGGCTTTTTTTAGTTGTTTGTTTTGAATGGGCCTACTACCTGACCAAAAGGATTTAATCTAAATTGAAACTTGTTGCCGGAAGCATCAACTACGTCAGCAAAGTATATTGTCCCTCTTGGCATATCAAATGATTTTACTTCCTGTATTTTGTAGCCTTTAAAATTTTCTTCAACATACTTTGTAATTTCCTGTGTAGCTTCTTCTTTTGTGAAGCTCTTTGCTTCTGCTGCAAATTGCCCTCTTGGTCCTTTAAAGCCTTTCATACCTCTTGGACCCATACCAAATCCTCCATAGCCTGGACAGTTGCCGGGACCGAAATTACCCTGATATCCCATGCCGTTACCCATTTTGTAGCCCATACCATATCCTGGGCCATAAGCATAAACTGATGCTCCTAAAGCTAAGATTGCTGCAAAAACCAATAACTTTTTCATAACTGCCTCCTTTGTTGTTTTGTTGCAGATATATGAGCATCATGCGTGCCAAAATATTTGTTAGGTTTAATATGTTGATAATAAAGAATTTAATAAAAAAATCGAAAAAAATATGTGTGAAAAGGTAACACTATGTGTAATTTTTATACATTTATTATGAATTAAGTTTAAACAACATTCGGCAAAATAGACTTGAAAATGTGTATTAAAAAGGCTAATGAGTGTTTTTGTTAAGAAAAGGGGAAAGTTATGAACTACATTTACAAAATACTCGATTCAGGTGAAGAGAGAAAGCTTGAGCAACTTGGTGATTTAATAATTGACCGCCCCTGCGCTCAGGCATTCTGGCCAAAAATGAAAGATGAAAGATTCTGGAATAAGGCAGATGTGATATTTGAAAGAGGTGACAATAATATATGGCACTTCAAAAATAAAAAAATTGATTCAAAGGTTGTCAAATATCACAAGTATTTTTTCAAACTAAAATTTACAGACTTTGGTCATATCGGAATATTTCCGGAACATAAGACTACATGGGAATTGATTGAGAAAAATGCCGTTCAGGGACAGAAAATGATCAATTTGTTTGGTTATACAGGTGGAGCAACTATTGCAGGTGCAGCATCAGGGGCGCTTGTTACACATGTAGATGCATCACAAAAAATAAATGATTGGGCAAAAGAGAATATTGAGCTTAACAATATTGATGTTAAAAGTGTTAGATGGATTACGGATGATGTAATTAAATTTTTAAAGAGGGAAGTGAAAAGGGGGAATAAATACGATGCTTTTGTTATGGACCCGCCCACTTTTGGAAGGGGGAGCAAAGGTGAAGTTTTTAAAATAGAAAGAGATTTGTCAAAAATTATGGAGCTTGTAGTTGAGCTGATGTCAGAGGATTGCAAATATGTAACTTTGTCATGCCATACTCCGGGATTTACGCCAAAAGTGTTGGAAAACATACTATTTTCATACCTCAAAAATAGGGGTGGCAAAATCTTTTGTGAAGAGCTTCTAATCCCTTCTGACACTTTTGATATCCCGTCAGGGGCTGTTGCCTGCTGGGTTGGCAAATGAACATAATTTATTATGACAATCATATTGTAGTTGTTAATAAACCATCAGGTATTCCTACCCAAAAGTCCAGGGAGCATTTTGAAAATTTGGAAGATAATATAAGAGATTGGTTAAAAATAAAATT
The DNA here is from genome assembly GCF_055117995.1 of Deferrivibrio sp. Lineage (NCBI taxonomy): Bacteria > Pseudomonadati > Deferribacterota > Deferribacteres > Deferribacterales > Deferrivibrionaceae > Deferrivibrio > Deferrivibrio sp. The sequence goes on from NZ_JBSQOT010000008.1 coordinate 62,467, forward strand.
TAATAAGCCTGGCAATGTTTTTCTCCATGCTGTGCACAGACTTGACCTGCAAACTGGTGGCATTGTGGTTTTTGCAAAAACAGAAAAAGCGCTTAAAAGGCTGAATGAAATCATAAAAGATGGTGAATTTCACAAAACATATCTGGCAGTAATTGAAAATTCGCCCACAATAAAAAATGGCACTCTTAAGCATTATCTCCTGCATAAAAATCATTTTACTGAGGTTTCTGACGTTAAAAAAGATGGTTTCAAAAAGGCGTTGCTTGAGTATAGTATTATAGGGGAAAACAATGGTATGTATCTTGCGAAAATAAAACTGCATACAGGTCGTTATCATCAGATAAGAGCACAGTTTTCATTTATAGGCTCACCGGTTTTGGGGGATAAAAAATATGGAAGCAAATCAATCTATTCAAAAGATAAAATAGCCCTGATTCATAGTGAAGTATCATTTATCCACCCAGTGAAAAAGGAAAAAATAACTTTTAAGGTAGAGCTTCCTGACGAATGGCCATGGAACATATTTGACAGAGAAGAGAAAGAGAGGCGTTAGCCCCTCTTAATGTTGTTCTTGACGTATTTCTTTTTTAATTTTAGCCAGGCTATAGTAAATTACAAACAAAAGGGCAACAAAAAGTAACACAAAAATTGTGAATATAGTCCAATTGGGGCTTGCTTTAAGTTCGGAAAGTGAAAAGTATTTGCTGAAATATCCATTTTCAACCACCCTTCTTACTATGGTCATACTGCCAATTATTCCCAAAACAACGATACTTAAGTTAGTTATATTTTCTTTGTTTTTGTAAATATAGTAGAGTGAAAGAAGGGTTAATACTATTGATATAACAAAAAATAATGTACCTGTTGTACTTTTGCCCATTAACAGCATATAAATGTTTTTTTCATTGGAGAACAAAAACCAGATTCCTACAATTATATTTGCGATAGTTGTATAAAAAAATGCCTTTTTGCCAAAATCATACATAGCATTTTTCAATTTTTCCGAGAAATTTTTTCTCAATTTTGAATAGACCATTAAGAACAATCCGCTGAAAGCTATTGCAGCCAATACGAAGTGGAAAAAGCGGGGTATAACAGTCTTGGCACTGAAAACTGAAATTTGCTTTGAATAAATTTTTGTCCAGAGCTCCGGCTGCATTGAAAGGGCAGTGTTTGTCACAAGTATGAGTGCCACGTAAAGAAAAAGTATTGCAGCAAATATAATAAATACAATACCTTTTCCGCCTGAGTATTTGAGATACCATGGTTTGAACTTGTAAAGGTAGTAAAAATAATATGCGAAAATTATTGCAAGAAGCACAAGTATCCACTTCCATGAAAGCAGGATGGAAGATGTGTAGAAATAGTTTTCATACATTGTCTGGACAAACAATAAAGGTGCAACACCGGTAGTAATTGTTAAAGAAATGTTGAATGTGTTTAGATAGCCTATTTGCTCTGAAATTTCGTTATGAGTTTCACTTGCAAAAACTTTGCTTATATATTTGGAAATTAAAAGGAGTATTGTGCCACCCAGAGTAAGATTGACAAACAAAATATGAACAAAAAATGTAAAAACCAAAAAGAATACAAATAACCATGCTGGTGATGAAAGTGGAATTGATGAAACAGAAGGTATTATTATATTTTCCATTATTTACCCCCTTGCCCTATTTTTTCCAGGTATTTTGAAAGAGCCTGTTTATCTTCGTTGTTGCCAGCAAAAGGTGGCATTAAAGGGTTAGAGTCAAGGTCTTCCAGCATACCGTACAGGTCATCTGCTGAAAACCCTTCGATTTTTGAGTACAATTCGTTAAATCCTTTTGGCATATGGCATATCCTACATTGAGAATTGAATATTCCCCTTCCTTTGCCAATTTCCGTATCAGGCTGGCCTACTGTTGCCCATTTGTTGAGGTTTAAAAAACCTTCACTTTTGATTTTTTCCACATCACCTTTCAGGATTCCGTTTGAATACATAAAATCCCTTATTACGTAAGGTTTTCTTACTCTTTCTCGTGTAAATTCATAATAGCCAAAACTTGCTTGTCCCAGAATTAGCAGTATCAGGGCAAAAGCGATATTCATATATTTTGGTATAATCAATGTAAAAATAGCTGCAACTACCGTCAATATGACGGTAAGATAGATTGCATTTTGATAAAAATTTGACAATATTTCGTTTCCACCCAAAAATTGTTCTCTTACATTTTCAGGTATTGCTTTTACCCACCAGGCCATTCCTGCAAATGTCAAAATAGCTCCTGCAATAATAAAATATCCTGAAAATCTGCCATATTTGACTTTTATATTTTTGTCTTTTGTGAAGGAAAGAACAAGGGTTGCATAAATTCCTGCAAGTAGCAACGAGATTCCCGTTCTTCCTATGAGGGAAGGGAAATATGTCTCATTGAAAAAGGCCCCCCAAAAACTATGTGTTTCAAGGAAATTACCGGGTGTAAGCTGGAAGGATATAATGCCATCAATTATAGCAAGACTCATCCATGCTCCAATAAAATAAAGCCACCCTAAAAAAACATGTGTTTTGTCAGATATTTTATTCCACGTATAAAAGTAAGCAAGGATGGCAAAAATCTCCAGGACAAAAAACACCCATTCGGTAGCCCAACCCCAAACAAAAATGTGTATCAGTGCCGCTGTCCCTGCCGGGGATACAAGGGCAATGCTAAACCATATTCCAACTCCGGTTAAAGCACCAAGTACTGCAGAAATAAGAAGAATCAGACCACTACTTTTTTTTACGAATAATTTTTCGCTTTGGTTACCTGACTTAATAGCCAATTTTTCTGCCATTACAACGTATAATCCCATTCCAACAGCAAAATGAGAGATAAAAGCATGAAAAACAGCTATTATAGCAATAAGCTGGGCGCCTGATAAAACATCACTTATCCATACAGGGTAGTCCATCTTTACCTCCTTTTAAAAATTTATTTAATTATAATACATAAAAATTCTAAAAGCAAATATTTGATTATATATTCTTAAATATGGTCTGTTTATAACAGTAATTTT